>JBBSOH010000152.1:0-8984 GCA_038259945.1 Acidimicrobiales bacterium | reverse complement strand
CGACGACGGCGAGGCAGCCGTCGCCGCTGACCCATCGGGGGATGCCGCTCTCCACCGCCTCGTCCTGCAGGCGCTCGATGCCGTCCGGCGTCCACGCGTACACGTTCCACCAGCCGCTCGGATCGTCGCAGAAGACCAATCGGTCGTTGCCGTCCCATGCGGCATCGCACACCGCACTTCCCGTTCCTCCTGCGATCCGCGCCGCATGGGCGATGGCGTCATCGTCGAGGTCGGCGATCCACAGTTCGGCCGTGTCCCACGGCATGTGCGGGTGGTCCCACTGCAGCCACGCAACTCGCGATCCTCCCTCGTTCACCCATGGCCCGCCGATGAAGTCGGGACCCGACACGAGCACCGAACACTCGCCCGTCGCAAGGTCGACGTGCACCAGTTCGTTCACCGCTTCCTCGTCGCCGTGGACGTTGACGTTCAGGTGCGGACGGTCGGCACCGTGTGTCTCTCGCACGGCCACGAACGCTGAGCCGCAGGGCAGCACCGTCATGGCCGCCCAGCGGATCCCGTGGTGCTCGACCGGTTCGGGAGTGACGGCGCGGACCTCACCGTCATCGACGCGGTACACCCGCTGGTCGTCCCAGCGACACGCCAACACCACGCCGTGACCCGCACCGAGGGCACCCCCGCCGTACTCGTGGACGCGGGTGCGTACGTCGAAGTCGCCAGGCGTGTCGCGCCGCGCCGGCCCGTCACGATCGGCTGACATGACCGAGGTCCGCCCACCGTTCGCGGGATCCGACTGCAACCAGAGAGCCCGTTCGCCGTCGACCCGGACGTCGCTGTATGCGCTGTTGGCACCGGCGAGATCCGCCGCCGAGAGCGGTGACGGCCAGGTGCCGTACGGCGCGATGGAGCGTGGAGTCGATTCGATCGTCATCCTCCGACTCTACGAAGCGGCGCGGACCTGGTGCTCAGCCACCCGTGAGTCCAGAGAGACCTTCCTGGAACGCGAGCAGCCCGTCGATCAGCGACTGGGTGAGCGTCTCGAGTTCGGTCCCTTCGATTGCGATCGAGATCGGGACGTCGAGCTTGACCGGGACGTCGACGTTGATCGGGATCGACTCGTCGATCGGGATGTCGACGGTCAGGTCGATCGGGATGTCGATGTCGACCGGAACGGTGATGTCGACCGGGATGCCCACGCCGAAGGGTCCGTTGATCGTGATCGTCGTCTCGACCTCCTCGTCGATCGGGATCGTCGTGATGATCGGCACGGCGACCGTGCGTTCGAGGTCGAAGGTCTCGTCGATCGTGATCGTCTGGTCGATCGGCACCGTGAACTCGATGGTGGCGGTGCCGAAGTCCTCCAGTTCCGTCACTGCCTGGTCGAGCCCTTCGTCGATCGATGGACCCAATTCGTTCACCGTCTCGACGAAACCGTTCACCTGCGACGCGAACAACGCAGCACCCGCCTCGACCCGTTCGAGGTCGTCCTGCGTGGTGGCCAATTCGTCCTCGGTGGCAATGACCCGGGAGAACATGAACGCCGACAGCACCAGCGACGCCAGCAGGAGCACTCCCATCGCTGCGATGACCGAAATGATGTTGCGCTGCACCCACCCGTCGCTGGATTCGTTCGAGCGAGCGTCCTGCGGTTGGCCGTCGTCGTGGCCGCGGTCGTCGTGGCCGTCGTCGTGGTGGCCGCCCCGAGCGATCACCGGCATCTCGTCGGTGTCGGTGAGACGAGGGCCCACGACGAAGGTGTCGTGCTCGGAGGTGATGGGCCCTTCGCTCGCCGTGTCCACCGGGCCGGCTCCGTCGTGTGCAGCGTCGTCGATCTCGGTGTCGTCGATCTCGGTGTGTTCGGTGTCGTTCGCTTCGTGTTCGGTGTCATCGTCCATCTGGGTGGATCCTTCCGTGTGGAGTTCGTGGAGCGCCCGGAAGTGCCGGACACCATCGGGGGTCGGTCGGGGGTCGCGTGTGGGTCGGCGCAGCAGCACCATGGAGATGGCGAGTCCAACGCCCAGGGCCGTGGCGCTCGCGAGGAACGTGTCGGCGATCGACTGGGCCGTGAGCTGCTCTGTCGCTGCTTCGAGGGCCGCGCCGAAGCCGGGGTCGGTGATCGCGGGCAGGTCGAGGTCGCCGCGCAGCGCATCGAAGCGGGCGAGACCCCAGGCCGTGAGCGCCGACAGGCCGACGCTCAGGCCGATCATCCGCACCACCAGCACCACGGCTGCCGCAGCACCTCGTGACTCGGGAGCGGCATGGTCGACGACGGCCGACGTGGTCGGTGCGACGGTGAGGCCGATGCCTGCGCCCAGCACCGCGAGTTGCAGCGCGAGGAGGATGTACGACGAACTGCCGTCCCACGTGAGTCCCATCACGGCGTACGCGCCGGTCGCAGCGAACAGCCCGATCACGATCGGGGGCCCGTACCACGTGCGTTCGGTGACCCGTCCACCGACGTAGGACGCGATCGCCATGGCAGCGGTGAGCGCCGAGAGGATCCAGCCCGCCACCACAGCGGAACGTTCCACGTCGCGTTCGACGGCGTTGACGAACAGGGGCACGTCGACCATCGCGATCACCAGGCCGGCGCCGACCACGAAGTTCACGATCAGCGCGACGCGCACGTTGCGGCCGCGGAACAGCGCGGCATCCACGATCGGGTCGCCGCCGGTGCGGCGCAGGCGCCGCTGCTGGTAGACGAGCGCCACCGCACCTGCAAGCGCGACGGGATACAGCAGCCGGAGGTCGCCGCCACCGTTACCGGTCAACTCGTCGAGGCCCTGGACGCTCTGGACCTCGGCCGAACCGAGTAGCGCGAGGTTGAGCGACACCAGCACCAGCGTCAGCAGGCCGGCCCCGAGCCAGTCGACGCGTCCTCGACGTGCCGGCCGGTCGTGTTCGGCGAGCGCCCACCACACCGCCGCGGCACCGACGATCGCGAGGGGCACGTTCAGCCAGAACTGCCACCTCCACGAGAGGAAGCGCACGAGCATCGCGCCATACAGCGGACCCCACACCCAGCCCAACGTCTCGATCGCGCCGAGCGTGCCCAGCGCTCGGGCCCGTCGCTGTTCGGTGTACACGTCGCCGACGACGGCGAGCGCGACGGGCACCATCGCACCGCCGCCGATTGCCGTGAGCACCCGGCCGATCAGCAGCGGACCGAGCGAGTCGCTCAGCGGGATCCAGATCGTGCCGACCATGAACACCGCGTAGGCCGCCATGAACGTGCGACGTCGTCCGATCACGTCGCTGAGGCGCCCGGCGATCGGCATCACCGTGATGAACGCGATGAGGTACGCGTTCACGATCCACGCCGCGTCGTCCAGTCCGTCGGGGAGCACGAGGCCGAGGTCGCCGATCATCGGGCGCAACATCGTCGACACGACGGTGAGGTCGTCGGCGGCGACGAACACGCTGAAACCGACGGCCCACAGGATCGCACGAGGCGATGCCGGACGCCGCCCGATCGATGCGCCGTCGACGTCGTGACCCCCGACGGGCCGGTCCGACGTGGTCATCTGCCCGTCATCCCCCGACGTGGTCACGACCCGACGCCGTCGGGAGCCTGGATGTCGAACTCTGCGCCGTAGTCGCTCAGAAGCAGGGTCCAGTGGACGTCGCCGCCGTCGAAGTCGGCGGAGAACTGTGCTTCGGCGACCTCGCCGGTGACCGGCTGGATCCAGAAGTCGATCTCCACGTCCTGATCGCGGACCAGTCGAGCCGTGATCACCTCGACCTGCTCGGCCGGTGCGGTGGCCGCGATGTGGTAGCGAGCGTTGCCGTCGCGCTGCTCGGTGCCGACGAGCACGACGTCGGTGAGGTTCTCCATCAGCGGTTGCCACCCGTTCGTCGGATCGAAGAACAGCGACGGGTCGATGTCGTAGCCGGCGGGCAGCGTCTCGAAGTTCCCGGTGATCGGGTTGGACAACCACACCTCGTCATCGAGAGCGATCGCACCCAACTCGGTGGTGAGGCCACCTTCCACTCCCACTCGGAGGAGCGCCTGCGCCGAACGCGGCACGGTGAACTCGCCGACGGCGGAGTCGAGCGTCAGCTTCTCGAACTCGTCGATGAACACCGGAGCACCTTCACGACGCAGTTCGAAGCGCACGCTCTGCGTGGCGCCCATCGCGGTGGCCGATGCGTCGACGATCGACGTCGGATCCGAGGGGATGGTCGGCTCGGTGGGCTCACCCGCATCCGAGCCGCCGCACGCCGAGATGATCGTGGCCGATACCGCGAGCAGAGTCAGGGTCGTCATTCGTGCGTTCATGGGGGGCTCCGTCCTGTGGTTCGTCCATCGGATCAGTACCCCGACGGGCCGACGTCGAAGCGAGCCGGACATCGGTGCAACGATCAGACCGTTGGGCCTATTCCGGCGACCCGACGCCTATCTTCCCACTCGACGGGTGCCCGTCGGTGAGGAACGACGAGTCGACGGGAGTGCAAGAGGTGCAGGTGAACGAGCCCGACGCCACGCGACGACGGCTGCGTCGGATGGCGATCTCGATCACGGCGGCGGTCGCCCCGTTCGGGATCGTGTTCGGCGCAGCGGCGTCGACCGCCGGCCTCAGCGTGTGGGAAGCGATCGGCTCCTCGTTGTTCGTCTTCGGCGGCAGTTCCCAGTTCGCAGCCGTCGAGATCCTCGGCGACGGCGGCTCGGTCGCGGCGGCCGCCCTGGCCGGCCTGTTGCTCAACGTGCGCTCGTTGGCGTTCGGGGTGATCATGGCTCCGGCGCTCGGCGGAGCGCTGTGGAAACGGGCGGCGATGTCACAGTTGATGATCGACGAGTCGACGGCCGTCGGCACCGCGTCCGACGACCTGGCGTCTCGACGGTACGGATACCTCGTGGGCGGTGTCGGGGTGTTCGTCGTGTGGAACCTGACGACGCTCGTCGGCTTCCTCGCCTTCAGCGGGGCCGGCGACCTGATCGAGGATCTCGGGCTCGACGTCGCCGGGCCCGCGGCGTTCCTCGCACTCCTGTGGCCACGTCTTGCCGACCGCCGTCAACTGGTCGTCGCCGTGACCGGCGCCGTGGTCGCGGTGTCGTTGGTGCCGTTCACCGCGCCCGGCGTGCCGATCCTCGCGTCGATGTCCGCAGTGCTGGCGGCCCGCGCCGTCGGGCCGTGGCGACCGTCGGCACCGAGCGAACCGACCGACCTGAGCGGTGGGCAGCCCGGTGAGTGACGCTGTGATCGTGCTCGTGGCGTTGGCCGCTGGCACCTTCCTGCTCAAGTCCGCCGGGCCGTTGTTGCTCGGTGCACGCCGACTCCCGAGCGGCCTGCAAGCGGTGGTCGACCTGCTGCCGGCCGCACTGCTTGCGTCGCTCGCGATCGTGTCGACCGTCGGCGACGCACGCAGCATCGTCCTCGACGCACGAATCGTCGGGATCGTGGTGGCCGGACTGGCACTCTGGCGTCGAGCGCCGTTCGTCGTCGTCATCGTCCTGGCGTCGGCGGCGACCGCGCTGACGCGTCTCGTGACGTAGCGGCGGCCGTACCGACCGTCAGGTGTTCGTCAAGGTCGTGGCCCGAGGCTCATGCGCCGCCGTCGACGCGCCGAGACATTCACATGAAGCGAGTTGCAGGCGCCGTCCTGGCACTGTCGTTCCTGGTGTCGGCCGGCAACGCCTTCGCCACGACCGAGCAGATCTCGGGCGCGTCGATCGCCATCCGGAGTGCCGATCGGGTCGGCAACGCAACCCAGACGAGCGCGCCGATCGGCCCTCCGGTCACGACACCCCCGACCTCGACGCCGCCGACTTCCACGCCGCCGACCTCCACGCCACCGACTTCCACGCCGGTCGGCGGTGTGTCGATGGAGATGCAGCAGGTGCTCGATCTCGTGAACGTCGAACGCGTCTCGCACGGCCTGGTGCCGCTCACGTTCTCACCGGAATTGAACGTCGCTGCGTTGGCCCACACGCAGCGCCAGGCAGCCGACGGCGACATCTACCACACCGACCCGCTGGACGGTTCCGACCCCGGAGACCGGATCTCCCGCGCGGGCTACTCGTTCAGTACATGGGGCGAGAACGTGGCCGCCGGATACCGCTCGCCCGAGTCGGTGATGCTGGGTTGGATGACCAGTCCGGGTCACTGTCGCAACATCTTGAACCCGGCGTTCACCGAACTCGGTGTGGGCTACGTCACCGGCGGCAAGAAGTACGGACAGTTCTGGACCCAGGCGTTCGCCCGGCCTCGCAACGTTCCCCGCCCACCCGGTACCTACGACCCGTCCTGGTGCTGAGCGGGCCGCACCGTCGCTGAGCGCCGTCGATCCGCAGCGCTGCGCCCATACGATCGAGGTGTGTTCCTCGGTGACGACCTGCTGCCGTTCCTGGTGCTGGCGTTCGGCGGCGCCCTGTTCGTCGGCAACCTGCTGGCCGTGGTCAAGCCGCCGGAGCGCCAACTCGACGAATCGCATCTCGAGCGTGCTCCCGTGGCCCGCAGCCTGGGCTTCGCACTGCTCGGGCTGATCGCGGCGGTCTGGGCGATCGCTTCGCTTGTCGCCGGCTGACCCCTCGATCCGATCCGGCTCGCTCGGGCTCGATCAGTTGACCGAGATCACCATCTGCGACGTGGTCCCGTCGGACTGGATGCTCACGATCAGCTGTTGTTCGCCGCGCACGAACGACGCACTGCTCGAGTCGCCCTGGGTGAAGGTCGACTCCTCCTCGAATCCTGCGTCCACGACGTCTCCGGTGTAGCTGTCGAATGTGGAGCTCGGATCGCCGGACACGGTTCCCGTCACGGTGATGTTGACGGTGTCTCCATCGGAGATGTACGAGCCGATCACGTCGCTCAGGCCATCCGGTCGCGGCACGTCGTCCGGCCACTGTTCGGGGATGCCCTGGGTCGTGGCGAACACGGCCTCGCCGTCGGGCCCTTCGACGCTGAAACCGCCGTCGCCATCGGCCGCGCCGGTGACCACCTCGCCGTCCGGACCCTCGGCCTCGAACCCGTTCTCGTCGGCGTTGAACGTGACGTCGTTCCCGTCGGCATCCGTGCCGTCGATCTGGACTCCGTTCTCGTCGGCGCTGAACGTGATGTCGCCGTCGGCCGATTCGACGCGGATCCCACCGTCACTGAAATCGATGTCGACGTCCTCGCCGCTGTCGTTCTCGATGGCCTTCTCGACCGCCTTCTCCGAGGCCTTCTCGACGAGGCGACCACAGCCCGAGGAGAGGATGGCCACCGATGCGATGGCGAGTGCGAGCCGACTTCTGTTGGTGTGGATCATGACGCTGTTCTCCCGTGACATTCGATGTGGTGGATCTTCGATCATCGACTTCCCACACGGTAGATCGGCGGGAGGTGCGACGAAGTTGAATTCTCGTTCGGATCCTCAGCCGGCGGCGGTCAGCGTGATCGACATGAAGGTCGGATCCGTCGTCGCGTCGACCGCGATCGACATGACGTAGTCGGCGCTCTCGAGATTGACCCAGACCGTGTCGCCGCTCGATCCCTCCGACGTGGTCGTGAAGCCGTCGAGGCGATCGGTGAACGCCTCGACCGCATCGCTCGGGGTTCCGTCGACCTCGCCTCCGGCGATCAGGAACAGTCCACCGTCGGCTGCCGAGGTGCCCGAGACCGTTGCGTCGCCAGCGAGATCCGGACGTGCGAGATCCGACGGCCACAGATCCCACGCAGCCTCGCCGGTCGCCGAGGTGAAGGACCCGTCGTCGGTGGTGATCTCGATCTGACCGTTCTCCCCGGTGCCGTCGGCGTCGAAGCCGGCGTCGACCACGGTCGAACCGTTCTCGTCGGTGATCTCGAAGCCGTTCTCGTCGCCGCTGCCCTCGAACGTGCCGTCCTCGGTCTCGACCCGGAACGTGCCGTCCTCGCCGTCGACGGAGAAGCTGCCGTCTTCGGTCTCGATCGTGAACGAACCGTCACCTGCGTCGAAGTCGAGGTCGACATCCCCGCCCGTGTCGGCTTCGATCGCCCGCTCGACGCCCTGCTCCACCGCCTTCTCGGTGGCCTTGTCGACGATCGCCGAGCAGCTGCTGAAGCCGAGTGCGGCAATTGCAATCGCGGCGATCGTGAGATTGCGGCGGCCGGTGGTGTGGGTGCCGGTGGTGTGGGTGCCGATGGTGAGGGTGGTGGTGAGGTTCTTCATCTGTCTGCTCCTGGTTCGTGGTGAGTCCCGAGGTCGCCGGGTGCGGCGTCTTCGAAGTACAGGAGCGCGCCGAGACGACGGTCTTGCACTTTTCGCGCGAAAACATTGGAAGATGTCCGTGTGAGTTCGAGGTCGCAGTGAGCAGTCCGTTGCAGTTGACGTTCGTGGAGTCGGCGTCGCGTGCCCGCACGCTGCCGCGGTCCCCGGTGGAGGTCGCGTTCGTCGGGCGCTCGAACGTGGGCAAGTCGTCGTTGATCAACGCGCTCGCCAACCGCAAGCAACTGGCCCGGGTGTCCAACACGCCGGGGCGCACGCAACTCATCAACCTGTTCCGCCTCGACGAGGGAGCGATGCATCGCGCCGCCGGCAACGACAAGGGCAAGAACGTGCAGAGCCTGGCGGAGGAGCCGGTGGGCACCGTCGTCGACCTCCCGGGCTATGGCTTCGCGAAGACTGCGAAGAGCGTGAAGGGCGACTGGCCCGCAATGATCGAGGGATACCTTCTCGAACGCGAGGAACTGGTGATGGTGTTCGTGCTGGTCGACGGTGCGATCGGCCCCACGAAGCTCGACACGCAGATGCTCGGCTGGCTGCGCTTCAACACCGTGCCGCACACGATCGTGGCCACCAAGCTCGACAAGGTCAAGTCGTCCAAGCGGGCGACACGCCAGAAGGAACTCGCCGCAGGCTGCATGCTCGACGTCGGCGACGTGCTGTGGGCGAGCGCCACGAAAGGCGACGGCATCGACCGCCTCCGCAGCGTCGTGCGCACCCATCTCCTCGACTGACGGCCGTCTCGGGTCTCGGCCGTCTCGGGCCTGCTCTACGGCTACGACACCGGCATCATCTCCGGCGCGCTGCTGCAGATCTCGAAGGAGTTCCACACCGGGAACGGT
>JBBSOH010000151.1:0-9101 GCA_038259945.1 Acidimicrobiales bacterium | reverse complement strand
GGCTTCGTGTACGACGTGTCGACGGGCCGACTCGACGAGGTGTCGCTCCACGCCGACGGTTGATCATCCGACACCGGACCGGCGTCGGACCCGCCGCCGAACCGACCCGTGGGATCGGATCACATCGGCGTAGTCTCGACGTCATGCCCGCCATCAAGGACCGAGTCACGATCTACCACAACCAACATTGAAACTCCTCCGTCAATGCCGTGCGCATTGCCGAAGAACTCGGCGTCGAACACGACGTCGTGCTGTACATCAAGGACCCACCCGATGCCGACACGTTGCGCGCGATCATCGCCAAACTGGAAGACCCGGCGACCGACTTGGTCCGCCGTGACAGCAAGTTCAAGAAGCTCGAACTCACCGATGACGACGTGGCCACCGACGAGCAGATCATCGACATCCTGGTGAAGCACAAGCAGCTGCTGCAGCGGCCTCTCGTCGTCACGAACGACACGGCCATCATCGGACGACCCAAGAGTCGAGTCGCCGAACTCCTCGGCTGAACACCTCCGCCACCACGTATGTCCGATCGCCTGTCCCCGACCGCAGCGACGAAGCCTGCATCGTCGAAGTGGGGCCTGCTGTGGCTCACGCTGCGGGCGCAACGACGCAACCTGATCATCGGAACGTTGATCGGTCTGTTGTGGACCGTCGGCAAGGTCGCCTCGCCGCTGTTGATCCGGTTGGGCATCGACCGGGGGATCCGTGAGGACGACCGCCTGTGGCTGTGGGCGGGGCTGATCGCCGCCGCCGGCCTCGTCGCCGGCACGTTCACCGCCTTCCGCCGGTTCTACGCATTCCGTGAAGCCCGCTGGACCGAGACCCGCTTGCGCGAGCGCCTCTTCAGCCACATCATGTCGCTGCACATCGGGTACCACGACCGGGCCCAGACCGGTCAGTTGATGAGCCGTTCGTCGAGCGATCTCAACTCGATCCAGATGTTCGTGGTGATGATTCCGATCACGCTGTCGAACACGGCCATGATCGCGTCGGTCGTGGTGATCCTGTTCGTCACCGACTGGTTTCTCGCGCTGCTCGCCCTGATCTCGCTGCCGCTGATCCAAGTGCTCGGCGCACGCTTCTCGAACGCCATCCATCCCGCAATGCTCGCCGTTCAGGCCGAACAGGCCGAACTCGCGACCGTGGTCGAGGAGACCGTGGGTGGCGTCCGCGTCGTCAAGGGATTCGGCGCCGAGCGC
Source organism: Acidimicrobiales bacterium (assembly GCA_038259945.1). Classification (GTDB taxonomy): domain Bacteria; phylum Actinomycetota; class Acidimicrobiia; order Acidimicrobiales; family Ilumatobacteraceae; genus Ilumatobacter_A. Next base: position 7,896 of record JBBSOH010000151.1, on the reverse strand, counting down.
GTGCAGGCCGCCAAGTTGAAGATCGCCGCCGACGACATCCGCCGCGAGTCGATCGCTGCCGCTCGCATCCGCGCGATGTACCTCCCGGCCATGGAACTGCTGCCCCAGGTGGGGCTGGTCGCAGTGCTGTGGTTCGGTGGCAACCGGGTGATCGACGGCGACCTCACGCTCGGCGGGCTCGTGCAGTTCAACGTGTTCGTCGCGCTCCTCGTCACGCCGCTCCGAATGATCGGGATGACCATCGCGTTCGCGCAGCGGGCTGCCGCAGCGCTGCAGCGGATCAACGAGGTCCTCGACGTCGACTCCCAGGTCCAGGACCCGGATCGCCCGACGATCCTCCCCACGGGTTCTCGCGACCGCCCGACCGACGGGTTCGGCGCCGTCTCGTTCCGAGACGTCACGTTCGGGTACGAGGCACCCGACGCCGCCGACGCGGGGCCGGTGCTCGACGGCTTCACTCTCGACATGGCGGCCGGCGAGTCCGTGGCCATCGTCGGCGCGACCGGATCGGGCAAGTCGACGGTGGCGCGCCTCCTCGTCCGCTTCTACGACGTCCAGGCGGGGTCGGTGTCGATCGACGGGGTCGACATCCGCGAGTTGAGCCTGCACGACCTTCGACGCGCCGTCGGCATCGTGTTCGAGGACACGTTGCTGTTCCACGACACGGTGCGGGCGAACATCTCCTTCGCCGACCCCGAGGCCGACGGGGCCACCATCGAGCGGGCGGCGCGACTCGCCGGTGCCCACGATTTCGTGATGGGCCTGCCCGACGCGTACGACACGATGCTCGGCGAGCGAGGATTCTCACTGTCGGGCGGTCAACGACAGCGGATCGCGATCGCACGTGCGATCCTCGCCGACCCGCGCATCCTCGTCCTCGACGATGCCACGTCCGCCGTCGACCCGTCCAAGGAGCACGAGATCCGCTCGGCGATGTCGACGGTGATGGACGGGCGCACCACGATCGTCATCGCGCACCGCCCCGGAACGATCGCCCTCGCCGACACCGTGGTGCTGCTCGACGAAGGACGCGTCGTGGCAAGCGGACCTCACGACGAGCTGCTGGCGACCGAGCCTCGGTACCGCGACGTCCTCGCCGCCATGGAGGCCCCTGACTCCTCTGCGGGAGCCGACGCCGCGAACGACGTCAGCGGCGCCGTCGGGATCGTGGCGGGGGACTGACGTGTTCCGCGTGGGCGGCGTCACCGACGACGACAAGCTCGACAAGGATCAGACCCGCGCGGTGCTACGTCGTGCGGTCGGGATGGCCGCGCCGTTCCGCCGGACGATCCTGGCGGCACTCGGATTCGTCCTGCTCTCGACGCTCGGGTTGCTGCTCGGACCGGTGATCGTCGGCTACGGCATCGACAACGGCATCGTCGCGAACGATCGTGGCGTGCTGCGCAACGCGGTGATCGCCTACGTCGTGGTCGTGGTCGTCGGGTACACGGCGGCGCGACAGCAGTACATCTTCGTCAACCGAGCGGGGGAGGGGTTCCTGCAGTCGTTGCGGGGTCGCACGGTCGATCACATCCAGAAGCAGTCCCTCGGGTTCTTCGACCGCTACCAGTCGGGCGTGCTGATCTCGCGCATGACGGCCGACATCGAGTCCATGGCCGAACTCGTCCAGTGGGGGCTGCTGCAGTTGATCGCCGCCGTGTTCCTGATCGTGATCGCCCTCGGGTTGATGCTGGCGATGTCGTGGCAGCTGACCATCGGCGCACTGCTGGTGATGCCGGTGATCATCATCGGGTCGCGCAAGTTCCAGCGCGACTCGAACCAGGCGTACCTGGAGGTCCGCGAACGGGTCGGGCAGAACCTGTCCGAACTGCAGGAGGGGATCTCCGGAGTCCGGGTCATCCAGGCATATGCACAGGAGGTTCAGCAGACCCGTCAGTTCGTCTCCTCGAACCGCTCGCTCTACCGATCCCACGTCCGCAGCATCCGCGTGTCCACCTGGTACTTCGGTCTGGTCGAGGCGATGGGCGTCTTCGCAACGGCGATCACCATCGGGGTCGGCGGCTGGCTGGTCGGGATGGACGCGATCGAGATCGGCACGGTCGTGGCCTTCGTCCTCCTGCTGTCCCAGCTGTTCGAACCGGTGCAGCAGCTGTCGCAGCTGTACAACACCGTCCAGTCCTCGGCTGCGGCGCTCGACAAGCTGTTCATCATCCTCGACACCCGCCCCGAGGTCGAAGGCGGTTCGCTCGAATTGCCCGAACAGGGCGAACTGGTGGTCGACAGGATCGGATTCACCTACCCGAACACCGAGGCGTCGGTGTTGCGCGACGTCACGATCACGGTCGGCGACGGTGAACGTCTGGCGCTCGTCGGGCCGACCGGTGCCGGCAAGTCGACCGTGGCCAAACTGATGGCACGGCTCTACGACCCGAGCGTCGGCGCCATCTCGTTCGGCGGGGTCGACCTGCGTGACGCCACCCTCGACTCGCTCCGTCAGCGGGTCGTCGTGGTGCCCCAGGAAGGGTTCCTGTTCGGTGGGTAGATCGCGGACAACGTCCGCATCGCGAAAGCGGGAGCGACCGACGACGAGTTGCGCGAGGCGCTGGACGCGATCGGTGCGCTCGATCGGTTCGAGGAGTTCGAGGACGGCATCCACACCGAGGTCCGCGAGCGTGGCTCACGACTGTCGGCAGGGGAACGCCAACTGGTGTCGCTCGCCCGTGCCGCCCTCGTCGACCCAGCGGTGCTGGTGCTCGACGAAGCCACGAGCAGCCTCGACCCGGGCACCGAACTGATCGTGGAGGCGGCCCTCGAGAAGCTGATGAACGGTCGCACGACGATCGTGGTCGCACACCGACTCTCGACGATCCGCACCGCCGACCGCATCGCCGTGATCGATGCCGGCGCACTCGCCGAACTCGGCACCCACGACGAACTCGTCGCTCTGGGCGGCCGCTACGCCGCACTCTCCTCGGCCTGGCAGCAGTCGCTGCCGACCTGACCGGGCGATCGACTCCCGCCATCCCGGGTGCTCGCTTCGGGTCCCGCAGCACCGCCCCTCACCTCGGTGATTCCCATCTCTCACACTCGACGCGTCAACGCCGCCGGGAGTGGGAGAGATGGGAACGGGTCGTCAGGAATCGAGGGTGTAGCCGACGACGTCGACGGCGAGGTGTGTCTCCGCGGAGGAGTAGATGCAGATGAACCCGTTGTTGTTGCCGGAGAACTTGCTGCCGGTCTGACCAACCTGAACGAACACCGCGTTCGAGACCACGGATCCTGCCGTGAAGTTGACGTTCGAGGCCGTCGGTCGCTCCTCGTTGCACGGGTAGGGGAAGACGGTCATGAATCCCCCGTCGCTCGGTGAGATCGCCGCGACGTTCAACATCACGCCCGTCGCGTCTCGGTCGACTCCGCCGCGGTCGACCTGCAGTTGGGTGACCGAACCTGCAGCGACTCGACCACTGCCTTGTGCTCCGCCGTCGACCGTGACGTTTCCGGCGCCCGAGCGAGTCTCGAGAAGTCGCGCGGGCACGATCGAGAGCAGCCCGCCGTCGGTGGGCACGAACGCTGCGACGTCGACGATGAGATCGGACTCGACGCTGGAGAAGACACAGATGGTCCCCGATGCGCTGACCTTCGAAGTGACGAGGTTGTTCACGACGCCGCCGGCAGGGGCGTTCAGGTTCGAGGCGGTGGGACGGTCGGCGTCGCACGGGTACACGGTGAGGAACGCCCGTGTGCTCGGATTCACTGCAGTGACGTTCACCAGGACGGCATCTGCGGTCGCGCTGACGCCGCCACGTCCGGCAACCGGGAGGGTCGTGGTCGAGTTCGCGCCGACTCGGCCGACGCCGTTCGATGCGCCGTCGACGGTCCTGTTCCCCGCTCGCGTCTCGAGCAGTCGGGCGGGAACGAGCGGGGTGACCGAACCCCCCGCCGGTACGTAGCCGTTGACATCCGCGATCAGATGCGACTCGGCGAACGTGAACAGACACACCGTGCCGTCATCGGCCACCTTGACGATCGCTGCGGTGGACGCCGCACCGCCCTGGTCGTAGTTGACGTTCGACGTGGTCGGTCGTTCGGCGTCGCACGGGTAGGCGGTGACGTAGCCGCGCGACGCGACAGCAGCTGCAGTGACGTTGAGCAAGACGGCATCGGCGTCGCTCGGAACCCCACCGCGGCCGGCGACCTTCAGCACGACGACGCTGCCTGCGGCCTTCTTGCCGCCGCCGAGCGACTGTCCGTCGATGGTGGCGATTCCTTCACCCGAGCGGGTGTCGAGAAGTCGTGCGGGTGCCAGCGAGAGTGGACCGGGATCGAACACGTCGATTCCCGTCGCAGCGATCCTGTTGTTCGTCGCCGGATCGAGCCCGACGAGTACCGCCTTGGAGTCGATCGGATCACCGTTGGCGGCGAGAGCGTTGAAGATGCCGTTGTTGCCGGCGGCGAGGGGGCTGGTCGCGTGGATCTCGGAGCCGTCCTGGCGGAGATGTTGGACGTTGCCCGCCGACGTCGTCGACAACAGCACCGTGCCGTCGCCGACGGAGACGAGGGATCCGACGTTTCCTTCGCGGATGACGGGTGTGTCGCTCAGCACCTCACCCGTCGGACTCAGGATGTTCATCTGCGAGAACCGGAACCGCGAGTTGTTGACGAGGGCGATCCAGTTGCCGCTGACAGGGTCGCCGACGGCCTTGACGTAGCTTCCCCCGTCCTCGCTGGGCTCGTCCACCTGGTCGGCGAGTTCGATCGTCCCCCCGATCGGCTGGAGCGACGAGTCGTAGATGTGGCCGTACTCGCGGTCGAGGCCCGCCGGAGCAGGACCCGACTGTGGTGCACTGTGGGTGACCAGGAAGCTCCCGGTCAAAGGGTTGCGTGCGATGAACGGAGCATTCGATCCCCCGTACTTCCCGGACGGCACGTCGGTGGTGGGTCCGGGGACGAGAGCTGCCGAGAGTGTCTGCACGACGACGATCGATTCGAGCCCACCGACACCGGGGCACGGTCCGGGGGTCGTCGAGAACTGATTTCTCGCATACGTCAGGACGTAGCCCCCCGTCGAGGGGTCGGCAACGACGTCGGGGTGCAGGTTGAAGCAGCCGAAGCCGTAACCCGTTCGTTGGTCGATCGGCGCCTCGGACCCGGTTGGCTGGCCGGTGTCGGTGATCCGTCGGCCGGTCACGAGACCGGTGTTGCGAATGTAGACGAGCAGATACTCCTTCGTGACCGGGTTGTACTCGATGTCGGGACGCCACGACACCGTCGCCGCGAATTCTCCGGCGGTCGCATTCCCGACGGCGAGTTCGACGGCAGCACCCTTCGGCGTGCTGTTCGAGTCGAGGATGGAGCCGGCGATCTCGGTGGTCCCGGTCGTGGCGAGGCGGAGCCACACGGCGAGATATTCGTCCTTGTCCGGGTTGTACGCGATCGAGAAGAGCGGCGCATTGCTGCCGACATCTTCGAGAATCGACACCGCACCCGGCTCAAGTCGAGCCGACACCTCGGCCGCAGGAACTGCGACCACGGATGCGGCGACGATCGCAGCAGCCATTGTGGCGACGCGAACGAACTTTCGAGATGACATCGAGGAGCCCACGGGGCGACGGTAGACCCCCGCCGCCCGACCGTCAACCAAAGTGGTAACAGGAAACCAACAGCCACGATTGGTTGCGGGCAAAACCGTGCCGACGCACCCACCGTCGAGTCGACGGTCACCTTCGAGCAGTTGGACGGCTCGACCCGAGCGCACTTCGAAGTCGGTGATGCGGTGGGGGTCGGGGTCAAGGCCGGCATGACGAAGAAGTTCAACGAGGCGGTCGGTCGTGTCGCGGCCGCCCTCGCAGCGGCCTGACTCGCCCGGCCCTCCGACGTGGCACCGGTATCGTCGTGGGCGTGACGGAGCTGAATCGAGCGCACGAGCGGCTCCGCGAGGAGTTGGAGGACGACGGGATCTCGTTGCCCGGTACGCCGGAGGAAGTCGACCTGCTGCTGACCGAGCTGGAGTACGCCTGGCGGCCGCCGGTGCACGAGAACCGTTCAGGGTTCTACGGGTCGTTCGTGTTGCCCGGGGAGCGTTCGCTGGTGAAGATCGACAACCTGGTCGAGTTGCTCGACCTCGACATGCCGATCGAGCAGGCGAGGCGCTTCTCCGACGGACGGTCGTCGTTCGTGGTGCGCCGAGCCGACGGATCGACGCAGCTCGCGTGCTTCCGTCGCACCGTGCAGTACGAGGCCGATCTGGCCGAGATCGAGCAGTCGACCGGCGCCGCCATCGTGCAACGCACCGTGATGGGTGTGACACGGGTGTTCACGCCGACCGGCGTCGTCGAGTGGAACGGCCACCGCTGGCGGCACCGTCCCTCGGCGCGGGTGTACCTGCCCTCGGTGCGCGCAGCGGTTCCCGAAGCACCCGTCGCGCTGCTCCAAGGCCTGCTCGACCTGGCGGTCCACTGGCTGAGCCCGGCGCGGATCGGTGCGACCTTCCTGCTCGATCTCGAACCCCAGGATCACGACGATCACGGACTCGACCTGTCCGCTGCTCTTCCGTCACCGAATCTCAGCGTGTTGTCACGCCATCACTATCCCGCTCTCTTCGCCGTCCTCGCACAGACGGATCTGGCCACGCTCGTGTCGGCACGCGGTGACGTCGGCGCGCTCGGTGTCGGGTTGCGCAGCTCGGTCGACTCCGAGGCGGCGATCCATCTCGAAGCCGGAATGCGGCACCGGTCGGCTGCCCGCTACACGTGGGATCACGATCACACGGTCGCGTTCGTGGTGAGCGAGGACGGACCGGTCACGCTGTTCCGCCACGGTCAGCCGATCGCCGTCTGTCTCGGCATCCCCGATTAGTCGACCCTGATCGATCACACGCCGGCGACGACGAGAGGGAGGCCGGCGACGACCAGGCCTCCGGCGAGGAGGGAGAGCACGGTACGGGCGCTGAGGCGTCCGGCGCTCGACGAACCGATCCGACCGCCGAGAACCGCCCCGGTCAGGAGGAACGGAAGGTAGTTCCATCGTGGATTTCCTGCGATGGTGTGCCCGGTGGCCGCGGCGAGGCCGGACAGCGACCCGATGAGCGTGGTGGTGGCTGCCGCCCGATGGGCAGGGAGTCGTTGGAGCCACCCGAGCAGAGGCACGGTGATGAGCCCGGAACCGACGCCGAGCGCGCCCGACAACACGCCGATCACACTGCCCGTACCGACCAGTGCTGCCCGCTTCGGATCGAGCGGCGGTTCGCCCGGGAGTTCCGGGCGACGGACGAACACGACGAAGACGGCGAGCACCAGCAGCATCACACCGATGACCAACTCGAACGTCGCCTCCGGGATCCGGTCGGCGACGAACACGGCGCTGAGCAGTGCGACCGGCATCGAGCCGAGAGCGAACCAGAGCGCGACCGACCGGTCCACCACCCCCTTCCTCGTGTAGGTGTATGCACCCGTCACCTGGATCGCCAACGTCGTCACCACGCTCGTGCCCACTGCGGTGGCGCCACTCAGGTCGAACACCAGGACCAGGCCGGCAACGACGAGGAAGCCGCCACCGGCCCCGATGATCGACCCGTACACCCCGACGGCGAATGCCAACAGGAACAGGCCAACTGCCGTTTCGACGTCCATCAATCGGACAACGGCAAACGTCGGTGGACGTCGCATGCCCGGAGCCGATCCGTCGGGTGCCGGCCAACGGAACTGGCGCTGCTGCTCGCAGCAACTGTGCCGACCAGTGGCAGACCGGCGGGCAGCAACGATCGAGATCTCAGAGGATCTGGGACAGGAAGAGCTTGGTGCGCTCCTCCTGCGGGTTGTCGAAGAAGTGTTCGGGCGTGCCGACCTCGACGACCTGGCCGCCTGCCATGAAGACCACGCGATCGGCCACTTCTCGAGCGAAACCCATTTCGTGCGTGACGCAGATCATCGTCATGCC
>JBBSOH010000150.1:0-9112 GCA_038259945.1 Acidimicrobiales bacterium | reverse complement strand
CGCTCGAGAGCGGCGTCCTTCTCGACGTGCTTGCGGTACTCGTCGAGCGTGGTGGCGCCGATGGTCTGGAGTTCACCACGGGCGAGCATCTGCTTGAGGATCGACGCGGCGTCGATGGCGCCTGCGGCGGCACCGGCACCGACGAGGGTGTGGATCTCGTCGATGAAGAGGAGGATGTCGCCGCGCGACTTGATCTCCTTGAGGACCTTCTTCAAGCGCTCCTCGAAGTCACCGCGGTAGCGCGAGCCGGCCACGAGCGAGCCGAGGTCGAGCGTGTACAGCTGCTTGCCGGTGAGCGTGTCGGGCACGTCGTTGTTGACGATCTTCTGGGCGAGGCCCTCGACGATCGCCGTCTTGCCGACGCCGGGCTCGCCGATGAGCACCGGGTTGTTCTTGGTGCGACGGCTGAGGATCTGCATCGTGCGCTCGAGTTCCTTCGAGCGACCGATGACCGGGTCGAGCTGGCCCAAGCGGGCGGCTTCGGTGAGGTTGCGGCCGAACTGGTCGAGGATCTGGGAGTTTCCGCCCTTCTCGTCCTCGCCCGAGCCCTTGCCGACGCCGGCACCGGCGGTCTCGCGGCCGCCACCCGACGACGAGCCCGAACCCGAGCCACTGCCGGATGCGCCGGCCGGACCCTGGTAGCCCGAGAGGAGCTGGATGACCTGCTGGCGGACCCGGCTGAGGTCGGCGCCGAGCTTGACGAGCACCTGTGCAGCAACGCCCTCGCCCTCGCGGATGAGGCCGAGCAGGATGTGCTCCGTGCCGATGTAGTTGTGGCCGAGTTGCAGCGCTTCACGCAGCGACAGCTCGAGAACCTTCTTGGCACGCGGGGTGAAGGGGATGTGGCCCGACGGCGACGAACCGCCGGTGCCGATGATCTCCTCGACCTGGGAGCGGACCGCTTCGAGCGAGATGCCCAGGGACTCGAGGGCCTTGGCGGCGACGCCCTCGCCCTCGTGGATCAGACCGAGCAGGATGTGCTCGGTTCCGATGTAGCTGTGGTTGAGGAGGCGCGCTTCCTCCTGTGCCAGAACCACGACCCTGCGGGCCCTATCGGTAAAGCGTTCGAACATCGGAGTGCCCTTTCCCTGTTGCCCTGAGGGCGTTGGAAGACTTGGGGATGAACCCTACCGGCGGGGTATCACACTCGCCGGTCCGTGCGCGTGACAGCTTTCGTCAAGAATGCGGGAATACGGCAACCGGGACTCCGGTGACGCGACGCCGAGCGTGTCGAGGCGCCGAACTCCGGTGCGGGGTGGAAACCCGGGTGTCGGTGGTCGTCTCACCTCACGGCAACGGGTACGAGCCCGTGCAGCGGCACTGCGTCAAACGCAGCCATTGGCAACTGCTCCGGTCGGGGTGCTCAGGACAGCGCACGTCAGGGTGCTGGTGGTCGCGGTGTCGGTGAATGGTGATGGCACGTCGACGTGGCTGTTGTAGATGCTCACCGTCTGGTCCGATCCGGCCAGTTCCAGTGCGACGCCGTTGGCGGCGGTGAGCGTCGAGTTGGTGACGTGGACCGTGTTCGAGCTCATCCGAACTCGCAGGACGTCGCTGGCGACGGTTCCGTCGAAGGTCTCGAGTCGAGAACCGATGATGTCGATGCGAGAGAACGTGCCCAACGTGTTCAACACGGCATCCTCGGCCCGCAGCGTCGACGCGGTCACCTCGACCGTCGACGAAGTCGTGGTGACGATCGCGATGCCGCCGGCGCTGACCGACACGTTCGACAGCACCACCTCCTTCGCTCGGGCGTAAATCCCATCGGTGCCGACGGTCGCCGCAGTGGCGTCGATGTGCACGCTGTCGATGACGATGTCACTGTCAGCGGCGCTGATTCCGAGTTGCACCGTCTCCTCGTTGCTCGACGTCGTCGAGCTCTCGACGGACAGGTCGCTGACGGTCGTGTTCCCTCTCGTCAGGAGGACCGGTGTTCCGGTCCCGACGAGGAAGGTCGAGTTGGCGCCGACTCCGTGCAGCGTCACGTAGGCGGAGAGTTCGACCGTGGTGGCGCCCACGTCGTAGGAGCCCGCTTCGAGTTCGATGGTGTACGGGGCGGTCGCGCTCGGCGTGGGAATTGCTGCGATCGCTGCGAGGAGCGCTGTCCCGTTGGCGATGGCGGTGCCGCTGTTCTCGACGACCGTCGTGCGGGCGTACAGGCTCGCACCCGAGGGTCCTGCGGCCCCGGTTGCTCCGGCCGGTCCCCGAGGACCGGCCGCTCCTTGCTGTCCGGTGGGTCCGGTGGCGCCGCCTCCGCTGGGGAGGGTGTATCCGACGACATCGATGAGGACGCCGGTGGTGGCTCCGGGTGTTCCGGTGCCGTACCAGATGTCGATGGTGCCGTTGACGGCGAGTGCGGCGATGACGGCGTTGGGGATGGCTTGCCCGCTGGTGAAGTTGAGGTTGGAGGCCGCAGGCTCGCCGATCGCGCCGCCGGGTCGGACGGAGATGAACCCGTCAGCGGAGGGGCGAAGTGCGGTGACATTGAGCAGCACGCCGGTGGCACCGTCGGGGACGACGACGGCGTCCACGTCGGCGTTGCCGACCCTGGTGGCGACCTGACCCGTGACCCGCAACGAGTTCGACGAGTTCGCTGAGATCGGGCCAGCGAGCCCGGTGCCGAAGCGGGTGTCGAGCACTCGGGTGGGGTCGACGGTGACGATCGAGGACGCAACGGCGCCGCTGGCCTGGGCCGAGACGAGGTTCGGAATCCCGGTCGAGCCGACGAGCGTCCCGGCGGCGACGAGGCAGAGTGAAGCGATGGCTGTGCCGAAGCGGCGGCGGATGGGACGGTGCGCTGAGGTCATGTCGGCTACACAACACCTGCACCGTCATCGTTGCGTTGTCGGTCGGTGGGCGTGCCGGGCACGCTGTTGTTGCCAACCTGTTACCGGATGCGGTCTAACGTTCTCTCCATGGGAAAGAAATCGGGCCTATTCGCTGCCGGCGTCGCACTGTGTGCGTCGGTTCTGATCGGTGTCGGCGCCGCTCCGGCGAGCGTGTCGGGAGCGAGTGAGGCGTTCGCTCCGCTCGCCTCGCCTCAGCGGATCGCCGACACGCGTCCCGGCGGCGAGACGGTCGACGACCAGGTCGAGAAGACCGGCCCGGTGGCGGCGGGGCAGCGCCTCGAGTTGCAGGTCGCCGGACGCGCCGGCGTCGCCGCCGATGCCACGGCGGTCGTGCTCAACGTGACCGTGCTCGGTTCGCAGAACGGCGGATTCGTCACGGTGTACCCGTGCGATCAGCCGCTTCCGAACGGCTCCAACATCAACTACCGCCAAGGTCAGGTCATCGCGAACGCCGTGTTCGCCCGCCTCGATCCGTCGGGCAGGACGTGCATCCACACGTCGGCCACGGCGCAACTGGTCGTCGACGTGACCGGTTCGCTCCCCGGCGACTCGTTCGAGACGCTCGCCGCCCCGGCGCGACTGCTCGACACCCGCCCGTCCGGCGAGGCCTTCGACGACGATGCCCGCTTCGAGAAGACCGGGCGCCTCGGCGCCGGCAACACGCTCACGTTGCAGGTTGCCGGGCGGGCGGGGATCCCCGCGGACGCAACGATCGCCGTGCTGAACGTGGCGGCGATCGCTCCCGACGGCGGCGGATTCATCACGATGCACCCGTGCGACCAACCACTTCCGAATGCCTCGAACGTCAACTACGCCGCCGGTCAGGTGGTGGCCAACTCGGTCGTCGCCCGCTTGGACGCTGGGGGCCGGACCTGCATCTACACGTCGTCGACGACCAATCTGCTCGTCGACGCCACCGGAACTCTGGCTGCGGGTGCCTATGCAGCACTCCAGGCGCCGGCACGTGTGTACGACTCGCGTCCGAACGGCGAGACCGTCGACGACGTCGCCGAGAAGACGCTCGCCCGCCGACCGGGCACCACGCTCGAACTCCCGATCGCGGGACGCGCCGGCATCCCCGCCAACGCAACTGCCGTCGTATTGAACGTCACCGTCGCACGTGCGCAGACCGGTGGCTTCGTCACCGTCCACCCCCGCAACTCGACCCGGCCCAATGCGGCGAATCTCAACCATGCAGCGGGTGAGGTGATCGCCAACTCGGTCGTCGCGAAACTCGGTGGCAACGGCGAGATCTGCATGTTCACCTCGGCGTTCACCGAGATGATCGTCGACGTCGCCGGCTACTTCACCGGCCCCGTCGCCGCCGACACCGGCGAAGGCTGCCCGTTCGAGTTCCCCGCATACGTGTCGACGTCGGGGGTCCGTGAGGACCAGCACCAACTCGTCGGCGAGTTCCAGATGCCGCCGGGTCGCTACGTCGGCACCGGCATCGAAGCCGACCAGTTCGGTCGATGTGACGTGTTCAAATACGCATTCTTCGGCGACTTCTCCAGCGCCGACGATGGCTCCCGCGGCAACACGTTCTCGTTCCAGAACTCACGGCTGATCATCGACGTGCTGCCCACCGATCGGTTCGTGCGGTGGGACGGCTACGACTGCACGCCGCTGCTGCCGTACAGGACGGGGGCATTCGCTCCGGTCGACCTGAACGTCGCACGTGGCACGCACGTCGTGGGGGACCACATCGCTCCGGGTACCTACTCACTCGACAGCGGGAACTGCGACTTCAGCCGCCTGCGATCGTTCACCGGCCGACGCTCGATCGACGAGATCAGCAGCACATCGTCGCTGTTCGAAGGCCGAGGGGTGCAGGTCACGGTCCTCGCCTCCGACATCGGCGTCAGAATGTCCGTCGACTGCAAGATCGTCAAGGTGTAGTTCGGCCGCTCGGCCGAAAGTGGCGCGTCCAGCAGTCGATGCACTGGTCAGGTCGCGCGCCGATCCGTCGATCGGCCATGGTCAACAGTTGATCGCAGATGCGACGGCGGTGCAGACCTCGTGCCAGCGGCTCGCCGAGAGTCGCGCGATGAACTCGCTACAAGCTCGTGGGTCGACCAACTCGGGCGAGTCGAGGTGGATGACGCACGGTGTGGGTGCGCCTTCGTCCTCGTCGAGACGCGCCTCGGTCGGGTCATGGGACCATCGTGGTACTGGGACTCCCGAATCGTTGAGGCGGGCGCCCCCGACTCGGGCACCACGACAGTTCATCCGAGCTTCACCGGTGCGCGTGCGCCGGCGGGCTACGTTTCGTGCGTGGCGTCGACGACCGGTGAAGCGATGACCGGACACGTGATGATCGCGAAACGCCGCTCGTGGACGTGGAAGGACACCGGCCTCGGCGTGGCGATGCTCGCTCCGTCGGCGATCATCCTCGTGCTGTTCATCCTGTACCCACTCGGTCGGGCGGTGTGGCTCGGCCAGCAGCGATGCAACGCCGCCGGCACCAGGTGCACGTCGAGCGGGTTCGACCAGTACGTCGACGTGTTCCGCTCGATCGAGTTCCAGAACTCCCTGTTCGTCACGGTCAAGTTCGCGCTGATCACCGTGCCGCTCGGGCTGGGCCTCGGTGTCGGCCTGGCCGCACTCGCCGACAAGTACCTCCGCGGCGTCGCTCTCTTCCGCACCGTGTTCTCCTCCACGATCGCCACCTCGGTCGCCGTGGCCAGCCTGATGTGGTTCTTCCTCCTGCAACCTTCGATCGGCTCGCTCGCCAACGTCGGCTGGTTCAACTCGTTGTTCCCGGCGGTCAAGAACCCCGGCTGGCTCGAAGACCCCGGTACCGCCCTCGGTGCCGTGGCGCTGTCGAGCGTGTGGGCCGGTCTCGGCTTCACGTTCATCCTCGTCACCGCGTCGCTCCAGTCGATCCCGCGTGAACTGCACGAAGCCGCTGCGGTCGACGGGGCCACCGGCACGGTCCGGTTCTGGCGGATCACGGTGCCGATCATCGCCCCCACCCTGCTGTTCCTCGTGGTGATCCTCACCACGCGCGCCTTCCAGGCATACGGCGAGGTCGACCTGCTCACCAACGGCGGCCCCAGCCCGCAGGAGTCCACGACCACGCTCGCCTACCTCGTCTACGGCGACACGCCCGTGTCGTCCGACCCCGGCCTCCAGGCCACCGGCTCGGTGCTGATCTTCCTGCTGCTGCTCGTCCTCTCCGCCGTGCAGGTCCGGGCGTTCGGAAAGAGGGCCGATGTCAACCGCTGACGTGACCACCGCCGATGTGGCCGACGACCCGACGGTGTCGTCGACGAAGCGCATCACCGCGGTTCGCCGAGCGGCGTGGGACGAGCCGACCGGCGCCCGCCTCGTGCTGCGCTACGTGTTGCTCGTGATGATCACGCTCCTCGTCCTCTTCCCCGTGTACACCACGGTGCTCGGTGCCTTCACCCCCAGCAACCGGGTGCTCGAGAACCGGTTGCTGCCGGGCGACATCACGTTCGACGTGGTGCGCAACGCGTGGACCGAGGGTCGCCTCGGGCGCTACCTCGCCAACTCGGCGGTCGTGGCGCTGGTCGTCACGCTCTTCCAACTGGTCACGTCGATGTTGTCGGGGTACGCGTTCGCTCATCTCCGGTTCCCTGCCCGCACGGGAATCTTCTACCTGTTCCTCGCCACACTGCTCGTGCCGTTCGAAGCCACCGTCGTGGTCAACCTCGACACGGTCCAGTGGCTCGGTGACCAGTCGAGCATCTTCGGCGGGTTGAACAGTCTCCAAGGGCTGGCGATGCCGTTCCTCGCGACTGCAGTGGGCACCTTCCTCGTGCGCCAGGCTCTGCTCGACCTGCCACAGGACCTGATCGACGCCTCGCGCCTCGACGGGCTGGGTCACCTCGGGTTCATCCGCCGGGTCGCGATGCCGCTCGTGCGCCCCACGTTGGGCGCGCTCGCCCTGTTCAGCTTCCTCACCACCTGGAACCAGTACCTGTGGCCGCGCCTGGTGATCAGTGATGCCGACCAACACACGGTCCAGAGCGGGCTGCGTCTGCTGAGTCGGTCGGCACTCGACGAGCCGAACCTGGTCATGGCCGGAACCGTGATCGCCGCCGTGCCGATCCTCGTCGCCCTCGTGCTCTTCCAACGCCAACTCGTCCGCGGCCTCACGGCCGGTGCGGTGAAAGGGTGATGCTGATGTCGTCATCACCGTCGCGTCGCCGGCCGCCTGTCGTTCGGATCGTCGCCGTGCTCGCCGTGGCCGGGTCACTGGTGGCGGCCTGTGGCAGCGGCAAGTCGGTCACCGACGCCGGGTTCGACCCGATCGACGCACCGGAGGCGGCACCGACGGCAACCACTCCAGCCACACCCGACGCTCCCATCGGCGACCAGCCCGGTGGAGAATCCGCCGGCGACGACGGTTCGCCGACCACCGACGGCGCGACCGTCACGGATGTGGCCGCCTCCACCGTGCCTGCGCCGTCGACCACGGTCGCAGCGCTCGCCGACCTGCCGTCGTGTCCGGTCGATGCGCTCGACGGTGCATCGGGCCCCGTCGAGGTCACCCTCTGGTTCGGTCTCGCCGGGGACATTCCCGGTGTGCTCGAAGGCCTCGCTGCGGAGTACAACGCGAGCCAGGACGCCGTCGTGGTCGATGTGCAGAACCAGACCGATTACGAGTCGGTGGTCGACAAGTTCGTCCAGTTCGGGGTCAACGAGCGACCCGAACTGATCCTTGCGCCGGAGTACGTCGTCCAGTCCTTTGCACAGTCGGAACTGTTCATCCCCGTCGAGTCGTGCATCGCGGCCGACGAGTACCCGATCGATGCGTTCCTTCCGGGTGCGCTCGGCGCCTATGCGCTCTCGGGCACGCAGTGGGGGATGCCGTTCAACGCCTCGAACCCCGTTCTCTACTACAACCGCAAGATGTTCGAAGCTGCCGGCCTCGATCCCGATGACCCGCCGCTCACCTTCGACGAACTGCGTGCCGTGTCGCAGCAGTTGGTCGACTCGGGCGCTGCCGCCCACGGCCTGGTCGTCGACAACGCTCGTGACTCGGGCACTGGCGGTGCGTCGTTCGAGCAGTGGTACGGGCGTGCCGGGGTGCCGTTCGCCGACAACGGCAACGGACGCCTGGCGCCGACCACGCAGGTGTTCCTCGACGATCCGCAGGCGTTCGACATCCTCACCTTCATGGCCGGGTTGGTCGACTCCGGCCTCGCGGTGTCCGTCGGAGAGAACGCCGGGGGCCAGGCGGGCCTGCTGAAGTTGGCCGACGCCGCGGCGCCCGCAGCGATGGCGATCGAGACGTCTGCGGCGTTGACCACCGTGCTCGCTGCGCTCGGCGGCGGACTCATCCCGGGGCTCACCGCCGACGACGTGGGTGTGGCGTTCATGCCGGGGCCGTCCGATTCGCCGGGCGCTCAGATCGGTGGCGGCGCGCTGTGGATCCCGGCCGGCAAGGCCGACGCCGAGGCCGCAGCAGCGTGGGACTTCATCCGGTTCCTGGCGTCTGCGCAGACCCAGTCGACGTGGGCTGACGCCACCGGGTACATCCCCGTGCGCACCGACGCCGTCGAACTCGATCCGATCGCGTCCACCTACGTGTCCGATCCACGGTTCCGGGTCGCGTACGACCAACTCCTGGCGGTCGGCGACGGGGCCACCGCATCACGGCCGGTGATCGGCCCGCAGCGCGAGATCCGCCAGCTCGTCGCCGATGCCATCGCACGTGTCTACGCCGACCCGGCTGGCGCCGACATCACCGGCATCCTCGCCGACACCGATGCCGCGGCCGACGCGCTCATCACCAACTACAACCGCCTCAACTGATCCGACGCGAACTTCTGCGGCGGCCCGATCGGGTTGCGGTGAGTCTCGGTCGCCCGGTGGCCGACGCAGACGCACCGACCACGTCGGTTCCGTCGTTGCCGGGTGGTTCGGTGAGTCTTCGTCGCCCGGTGGACGACTCAGACGCACCGGAAGCCCCACGAGGTGACGAGACGCCGAACCCGCTCGCCGATACCCTGCGGCGTCATGGCTACAGCATTCCCGCCGTTCGACGGCTCCGCTCCCACGTCCCAGAAGTTCTCCGGACCCCCGGAGATGGGGATCGACACCGACAAGCGCTACACCGCGACCCTCGACACGACTCTCGGCGAGATCGTGATCGCGCTCGACGCGATCAAGGCTCCCAAGACGGTGAACAACTTCGTGTTCCTCGCACTCAACCACTACTACGACGGCGTGATCTTCCACCGCATCATCAACGGCTTCATGTGCCAGGGCGGCGATCCGACCGGCACCGG
>JBBSOH010000149.1:0-9157 GCA_038259945.1 Acidimicrobiales bacterium | reverse complement strand
TGACCGGGTTCAGGCGGTCGACCCGCCGTCGATGACGAGCACGTGTCCGCTGACGAACCGGGCCAGGTCGGACACCAGGAACAGCACGCCGCAGGCGATGTGGTCGGGTTGGCCGGCGATGCCGACCGGATTGGCAGCGATGCGCTTGTCGATGTCGACGCCACTCGCTCGCAGCGGAGCCATCTGCTCCTGCACGCCGGGCGTGTCGATGATTCCAGGCGCGACCGCGTTCACGCGGATGCCCTTCGGACCCAGTTCGTTCGCGTGCGCCCGGGTCATCGCGACCACGGCTCCCTTGGACGCTGCGTACGCCGAGATGTTGGCACCGCCGCCGATCGCGGCCACCGACGCCATGTTCACGATCGCACCGCCGTGGGGCATCCGCTCCGATGCTTCGCGCGTCACGCTGAACTGGGCCCGGACGTTGACGTCGAGCATGTGGTGGACGAACTCGTCGGTGACCAGGGCGACGGGGCCTGTGGTCGGGAAGATGCCCGCGTTGTTGACCAGGATGTCGAGACCGGCGTCCCCGGCGGCGACGTCCACCGATCGGGCGAGATCGGAGGGGTCGGTGATGTCGCATTGCGAGAAGTCGGCGCCGATCGCGTCGGCGGACGCCTGCGTGGCCGGATCGAGGTCGGCGACGGTCACGTGGGCTCCGGCTTCACGGAGACGAGCAGCGATGGCTGCGCCGATGCCCATGCCGCCACCCGTGACGAGCGCCCGTTTGCCGCCCAGATCGATGAGTTCCGTGAGTGAGGGTGTGGTCATGGGAAGGCTCCGTTCGGTTCCGGGCGTGGACGCGGCTGCCGATTCGGTCGACGCCGGCGATGTCGGTCCGCCGACATCATCGTCGCTCCACCACTCGGCTCGGTCACCATCGGGGCCGTTGTCCGAGAAACGGACGCCGGCGGACTACCCGGCAGCGCGGACGAGTTCCGATGCGTGTGGGGCGGGCCACGCATTCGATCGCGCGGTCCGGCGGCACCACACGTGTGCAAGGTGGGTGGCTGCGACCACGATGATCACGTCGCCGATGCTGAACACGTTCGCGAGGGGCCAGTTCGCAGGGATCGCGAACACGTCGCCGAGGAACGCCAAGCGAGCATCACCGTTGATGTTCGAGTTCTCGAACGCAACCCCCGACAGTTGGGGGAGACCCGCCGTCCTCCACGCTCCCGGTGACGCCGGCATCACCCCGCCGTTCGCTGCGATCGCGACGGCGTTGCACCCGGCGCCGACTCCGATCGCGAGTGCGCCCGGGATGTGGCGGTTGAGGACGATGAATCCGAACGCAGTGCCGTACGTGGCGAGGTGCACGATCTGGCCGGCGGTGTCCGACAGATCGATCGAGCGGACCTCGAGCAGGACGGTCTGCGCAACGATCGCCACCCACACGAGCCAGAGATGGCGGAGGTCGAGTGAGGCCAGTCGCCGCAGTCGACCTCCGAAGAGCGGGACGCTCAGGATCCCGAGCACCGTCAGGACCACGACGATCACGACGCGAGCCCGGTGGAGGCGATGGGCTCGGTGGCGAACCAGGTCTCGGCGGCAAGCGCCCGGATCTCGTTGATCGCAACGGGCCTGGACACCAGGAATCCCTGAGCGAGATCGCAGCCGAAGTCGGTGAGGAGGTTCCAGATGTCGATGCACTCGACGCCTTCGGCGGTGACCTCGAGGCCGAGGCGGTGCGCCAGGTCGACGATCGATCCGATGATCTCGGTGTTGCGTTCGCTCGTCTGCGCACTGGTGATGAAGCTCCGGTCGATCTTGATGCGGTCGACGTGGAAGTCGCGCAACATCGCGAAGGACGCATACCCGGTCCCGAAGTCGTCGATCGTGACGGACACTCCGGCAGCGCGGAATTCCTCCACGGCGAGGCGGGCGAGTTCGGGATCATCGGCGATGGCGCTCTCGGTGATCTCCAATTCGATCCGCGACGGTGCGACACCGGCGGCGTCGAGGACATCGAGGGTCTCGCGCGCGAAGTGACGGTCCTGGAGATTGCGCGCCGAGATGTTCAACGCCAGCCTGCAGGTGTCGGGCAACTCGGGCAGATCGCGGAGGGCACGTTCGAGGATGTACGACGTCAGCGGACCGATCAGGTCCGTCTGCTCGGCCAGCCCGATGAACTCTCCGGGTGCGATCGTCCCGTGGATCGGGTGCTCCCATCTCAGGAGAGCTTCGACCGCGTCGAGGGTGCCCGTTCGCATGTCGATCTGAGGTTGGTACAGGAGTTCGAACTGTTGCTGTTCGATCGCGCCTGCGACGTCGGCGAGCAGGCTGACCCGACCGTGCTCGCGCGCGGTCCCGAACGATTCGAACACCTCGACGCCGGATCGATACCGCTTCGCCCGGTACATCGCGACGTCGGCGGCGTGGAGCACTTCGCCAGGAGTGGACCCGTGCTCGGGAAACATCGCCACGCCGATGCTGCTCGCGGCGCTGAGGGGAAACCCGTCGACCTGGAGGGGATCGCCGAACGATGCGTGAACCCGACTTGCGATCGCGCCGGCCTCATCGGCCGATGCGCCGCGGACGAGGACGGCGAACTCGTCGCCGCCGAGTCTGGCCACCACCGCTCCGCCAGGGAGGGCAGCGGTGAGGCGGGTGGCGAACTGCTGGAGGACGTGATCGCCGACTCGGTGCCCGAGACGGTCGTTGACCTCCTTGAACTTGTCGAGGTCGAGGATGAAGATCGCCGCGCCGTTCTCGTGGGTCGACGACGCTGCGAACTCCTCGAGTGCCCCGAGGAACGCACGGCGGTTGAGGAGTTGCGTGAGCGGATCGTGGTCGGCGTCGTGGGCTCGGTGGAGTGCTTGACGCGCAGTCAGGAACACGAGGAGCGCGGTGGTGCCGAGCAGCGGAACCATCAGCGGGCTGACCTGCACGCTCACCACGAGGACGGGAGCGATGGCCAGCATCGAGGCGTCGGCAGTCATCGACAACATCAGCCCCTGGCGTGCGATGGCCATGAAGCGCTTCCGTTCGAGGAACGTGAGGAGCAGCCCGATGATGATGCCGTTCGTGAGGAACACGACCACGCCGCTGAGGATCATGGCGATTCCGTCGTGGAGCGACAGTCGGATCGGATCGAAGATCGGCCCGTGGACACCGAAGGCGAAGAGCGTCAGCGATCCGAAGGCGAGCGACGTGGAGACCTGTGCTGCGTTGAAGACGAGTCGGTCGATGCCGCGCTTCGACGCGATGTCGGAGATCATCGAGGCGAAAGCCATGACGGCGATCGCCGAGGCCGGAGACCCGAGGAGCAGCAAAGCGAAGGCGAACGCCCAGCTCGGCGTGACCAGACCTTCGCTGCCGAACCGCAGTGCAGCGCTCGGTGTGGCTTCGGTGACGACGAGCAGGAAGCCGATCGCACCGAAGAGGATCCAGTTCACCGAGCCGTTGCCGTGGTGGCGCTCGAGCGCGAACACGACGGTCGACGTCACGACGGCGACGATCGCGACGAACGCGATGAAGGCATCCAGTGGGCGCTTGGATGGCGCGAGCTGGGGTGTCGACGTCGTCATGGGTGGGCTTTCGGGCTGGTGTGGCGAGCTGACGGGGTCACAGTTCTGACCGGGTCGGACGGTCAGAACTGTGTCGATCAGATGATCAGCCCCACTTGAACGGCGCACCGGTCGCGGCGATGAGTGCCACGACGGTGCCGCCGATTGCTGCGGCGCGCACGACCGGTGAGGTGATGCGCCATTTGATGGACTTCGGGTTCTGCATTCGTTGTCCCTTTCTCTGCCCACGACGGG
Organism: Acidimicrobiales bacterium; assembly: GCA_038259945.1. GTDB lineage: Bacteria > Actinomycetota > Acidimicrobiia > Acidimicrobiales > Ilumatobacteraceae > Ilumatobacter_A. The sequence goes on along the minus strand of JBBSOH010000149.1, from coordinate 5,393 downwards.
GCGGTGTGGTTGACCCGTTGGGATTCGGGGCGACGAAGTGGTTCGACGCACAACCAATGTCGGCGTGCGGAGGATCAGGGTTGATTCAAGATCGCCGCAAGTCTTGGCAGAGCGTTTGGCACTTCTTTCGGTGGAGCGAGTCGGGGATTCGACGGACCGGAGGAGAGAGAGCGGTCGTCAGCCGAGGACGGAACGCATGGCGTGCCCGATGGAGTGGACGTGGTCGTGGGCGGGCCGACCCCATGCCGAGTCGTTGCACACCTCCAGGTCCCACGGAACGTCGACGCCCTTCGCCCGCAGCAGTTCCACGAAGCCGCGCACGTCGAATTCGCCGGTGCCGGGCGGAATGCGGTGGCGCAGGCAGTCGTCCCGGTAGTCGAAGTCGGTGCCGGCGTCCGGGGCTCGTCGCGGCCCATCGCTGACCTGTACGCCGGTGATCAATTCGCCGGGGATCGCTTCGATCAGCGAGATGTCGTCAGCGCCGCGGACGTGGTGCCAGATGTCCACGCACACGCCGCCGTTCGGCCGATCCGCCTCCTCGACGATGCGCAGTGCGTCGCGAGCGTCGACGATGTTCGTGAACGGCAGGAACTCGAGCCCCACCACTGCGCCGTGGTCGGCAGCGCGGTCGCACAGCGCACCGAAGCGGACCGATGCGTCGTGGATCGATCCGTCGTAGGAGCCGATCGCCTGCACGTAGCGCGACTCGAATGCGTCGACGAGGTCCCACACGGCGGCCTCGAAGGCGAACTGGTCGTCGGTCGGCTCGGCGAGACCCCAGTGCGCGAGCACCTCGATCTCGGCAAGGCAGATCGATGCGCCATCGAGTGCATCATGCAGTCGACCGGTTGACCAGCCGTCCTGTGACTCGGCCATCCACTGCCCTGCGAAGAGACCGATTCCGGCGAAGCCGGCGGCGCCGGCAGTGGCGATCCGATCGTCGAGATCGTGGTTCCGGTCCAGGCTGAAATGACTCAGCACCAGATCGTCGCCGGTCAGCGAACGGGGTGAGCGCACGGTCACCGCAGCGCTCCGAGGCCGGCGTCGAGCGCCTCGACCTGGCGACCGGGCGGCCACGTCTCGGGATCGAACAGCGCTTGGAGAGCGATTCCGTCGACGAGGGCGATCAGTCTCTCGGCCTCCACCACGGCATCGTCCAACGTCGTCGGGACCGGGGCCCCGTCGGTCAGCAGGTTGACGAGGTGTGATCGGAACTCCCGGTAGGCGTCGCGCTGGACGAGTTGCAGTTCCGGTTCGGCTGATGCGTGGGAGGCGAACGCCACGGTGACGGTCCAGTGCAGGCGGCCGTCGTCATCGAGCGGGAGCGCATTCGTGAGCGAGGCGCGGATCGCATCGGCTGGGATCAGGTCCTGTCGCTCACCACGCCGGGCGCGTCGTTGTTCGAGCGACGTCTCCAAGGTGAACGCGAGCAATTCGCGCTTGTCGGTGAAGTAGTGGGCGAGTGTTCCCGTGGTCCACCCGGCCTCGGCGGCGACGGTCCGCAACGAGGCCCCCGCAACTCCGCGTCGGGCGATCACGGCGGCCGCCGCAGCCGCCAGTTCGAGCCGTCGCTGCTCCACGTCCACCATCTTCGACATTGACGCAAGATATCACAGCTGTTATATCTTGTCGGACGACACGAACGAGTGGAGAACTCAGATGGTGCACATTCCGACACGCGGCGACGTTCCTGTCCGCCTCGGCCCCGGCGTCTCGCTGCTGCCCGACCACGGCCCGAGCACCATGCGCGCCGACGTCTACACCGACCCGGTCCGGTTCGAACTCGAACGCGAGCGGGTGCTCGGACGGCACTGGATCCTGGCCGGTCGGTCCGAGCAGATCCGAGAGCCGGGTGACTGGCTCACGTTCGAGGGTCACGGCGAGACCGTCGTCGTCACCCGTCAACCCGACGCCACGCTCGCTGCGTTCCACAACGTCTGCCAGCATCGTGGTCCGGCGATCGTCGGCGAGATGGTCGGCTGCGGAGCGAAGCGGTTCACGTGTCCGTATCACGGCTGGGTGTACGACACGACCGGCCTCGTGGTCGGAGTGCCCGACCGCAACGACTTCGACCCCGATCACCTCGATGGTCTGCGTGCACCGGCCGTTGCGGCCGACGAGTGGGGCGGCTGGGTCTGGATCAATCTGTCGGGTCCCGACGAGGCCGAGCCGCTGATCGACGCGATCGGTCCCGAGATCGCTGCCGACCTCGGCCGCTTCGCCATGGAGGACATGGTGCTCCACGACGTGATCGAGTTCGACGTGCCCGTGAGCTACAAGGCGATCGTCGATGGCTTCAACGAGATCTACCACACCAAGCAACTCCACGGTGTCGACAGCACCTGGGTCAAGGCGGCCCGTGAGACGTCGTTCCACATCGTCGACGACAACTACATGTGCTTCGTGCCGCGGGCCGACCAGCTCGACGAACTCGCGGTCGATCAGGACCATCACCAGCACGCCATCTGCCACTACCTCGTGTTCCCGAACACGGTGTTCAACTGCAACCCCGAACACATCCAGGTGTTCAACCCGATCCCGATCGACGTCGACCGCACCCGATTCCTGTGCTGGGAGTTGATCTACCCCGGCGACCGCGACGATCCGGAGTACGCCGAGTACCACGACCGCACGATGAAGCACTGGACAGGTCTCCAACGGGTGGTCGGGGAGGACATCGGCATCTACGAGCAACTCGAACGCACGAAGCGATCGTCGGGATACACCCAACACGTCCTCAACGAACGCGAGTGCAAGATCGCCCACTACCACGAGAACATGGACCGCAAGCTCCGCGACTGACGCCGACGAGGCTGATCCGTCGACCGCCGCCGCACCGTCGACGACCTCGGCTCGCCAGAGCGGCATCGGCATGACCAGGTGCGGTCGGCCTGCTGCGCTGCGATCCGCTCGGAGCGATCGAAGTACGTTCGTCTGTGACATCGAACAGGGGGACGACCGATGACGGATCAGGGCCTGAGTGAGAACTGGGCAACGCTGTGGGAGGCGTTCGCCGACGCACAACCAGACCACACAGCGGTGGTGATCGGCGACCACGAGCAGACCTGGCGCGAGTTGGACGACCGTGCTGCCCGCCTCACCACTGCACTGGCAGATCGCGGGGCGGGTGTCGGTACCCGTGTCGCACAGCTGATGTTCAACTGCCCCGAGTACCTGGAGTCGGCGTACGCCGCATTCAAGCTGCGAGCGACGCCGGTCAACGTCAATTACCGGTACAAGGCGCCGGAGATCGCGTACATCTGCAACAACGCAGGCGCCGAGGTGCTCGTGTTCCACGGTTCGCTCGGCGAACGCGTCGCCGAGGCCCGCTCGATGATGCCGAGCGTCACCACGCTCGTGCAGGTCGACGACGGGTCGCCGCTGATCGACGGTGCCGAGTGGTACCGCGAGATCGTCGACGTCGCCGAGCCCGCACCGCGTATCGAGCGCTCCGGTGAGGACACGCTGATGCTGTACACCGGCGGCACCACCGGCAACCCGAAGGGCGTCGTGTGGCGTCACGTCGACCTGTTCGGAGCACTCGCCTTCACGTCGTACTCGGCGGCGGGCATCGAGGTGCCGACGACGCCGGCCGATGTGGGGCGGATCGCCGCAGAACTGCAGTCGGCGGGGAAGTCCCCGGTGATGCTGTGCGCACCTCCGCTGATGCACGGCACCGCTCTGTTCCTGGCGATCGGTGCCTTCGTCATGGGCGGGACGGTGGTGCTGCTCGGTGGCCGATCATTCGATGCCGACGAGTTGTGGCGGCTCGTCGGACGACACCGGGTGACGCAACTCTCGCTCGTCGGCGACGCCTTCGCTCGCCCACTGAACGAAGCGATCGTCCGGGCCGGCACCGACGGCCTCGACCTGTCGTCGGTGGCACGGATCGTGTCCACCGGGGCGACGCTGTCGGTCGAGCAGAAGCGTGCCTTCCAGCAGGCGATGCCCCAGGTGTTGATCATGGACATGATCGGCGCGTCCGAAGGCGGGCCGTATGCGCTGTCGATGACCATGCCGGGGGCCGAACCGCCTGAGACGGCTGTTTTCAATGCGCTCCCGAACGTCGTCACCATCGACCCGGTCACCGATGCGTTGATCCCGCGCGGGAGTACCGAGCCGGGGATGCTCGGGGCATCTGGGCCGATGCCGCGCGGGTACTGGAACGACGAGTCCAAGACCGCCGACACGTTCCGCACGATCGACGGTGTGCGCTACACCGTGCCCGGTGACTTCGCGACCATCAGCGAGGACGGCATCGTGACGCTGCTCGGACGCGGCTCGGTGTGCATCAACTCGGGTGGCGAGAAGATCTACCCCGAGGAGGTCGAAGTGGCTGCGCGACGGCATCCGACCGTGATCGACGCCAACGTCGTGGGCATCCCTCACGAACGTTTCGGCGAGTCGGTCGCGCTGGTCTGCTCGGTGTCGGAACCGACCGGCGCGGAGGAGATCATCGCCACGGTCAAGCTCACCATCGCCGACTACAAGGCGCCGCGACACATCGTGTTCGTCGACGAGGTCTACCGGGCCCCCAACGGCAAGGCCGACTATCGCTGGGCCAAAGCGCACGCCCTGGCGCTCGCTGACGCAGCGGGCCTCAGTCGGGTTCCGTCCACGTCGATGGACGAACTGCTCGAGGCCAAGGAGCAGTCGAAGGCGGCTCAGGTCGAAGGTTGACGCTGGTGCTCGGCGTGTTCGCATCGAACGAGTTCGCACACGTAGTTGCCGGTCGTCCGGGCGGTCCGGGGTGAGATACTGCTCGGATGCCGCGCATCGCACAGCTGATCGGCAGGGCGCGCTCGACACTCAGCCGACCGAGCGTGCTGGTGCGTCTGGCGCTGGTGATGGTCGTCGCGATCTTCCTGGTCCGTCCACTTGTCTCACGGGTCGGTGAAGCCGCCGAGAAGCTGGAGGCCGTCGACCCTTGGCTGACCGCGCTCGGATTCCTCTTCCAGGTTGCGTCACTCCTCTGCTATTCGGTGATGACGAAGCGCGCGCTCGGCGACGAGCGTGACGACATCGGGTTGGGGCGCCTGTTCAGGATCCAACTCGTCTCACGAGCGGTGAGTTCGACCGTGCCCGGTGGGGTGGCAGCCGGCCCGGCCGCTGGTTTCCGTCTGATGGCGAACGCCGGCATCTCGGGTCGCAATGCGAGCGCGTCGTTGGCGTCGGCATCGGTGACATCGGCCTTCGTGCTGAACCTGCTGCTGTGGGCGGCGCTGATCATCTCGGTTCCCGTGTACGGGTTCAATGCGATCTACGCAGCAGCCGCGTCGTAGTGAAGCAGATCGCGACGATCGACCGCACGCCGGAAGAGCCCGGCGGCGAGGCGGGCGGGCTGCAGCGCCCCGTCGGGTCCGGCGATCTCGGCCGCCGTCAGGCCGATGCGA
>JBBSOH010000148.1:0-9182 GCA_038259945.1 Acidimicrobiales bacterium | reverse complement strand
CGAGTCGGCAGCGAGCGCCTTGCCCGTCCGGATGGTCACCGGAACGTCGCGCCACCGGTCGGTGTCGATCGTCGTACGCGCCTCGACGAAGGTCTCCACCTCTGAGTCGTCGGCGACGTCGTCGAGATCACGGTACCCCGTGTACTGACCGACGGCCGCGGCTTCGGGTGCGAAGGGAACCACGGTGGCGAGCAGTGTCGAACGGGCCGTGTGGTACGCCTCGTCGGAGTCGTCGTCGGGTCGTTCCATCGTCAATACGGCGAGCATCTGCAGCAGGTGGTTCTGCACGACGTCGTCGATCGCACCCACCGATTCGTAGAACGACCCTCGACCGTCGACGTCACCGGCCTCGTGCATCTCGATGTCGATCCGCTCGACGAACTGCGCACACATGCTGTTCTCGATCAACGGATTCGACGTACGCACGGTCAGCATGTTCTCGATCGACGACTTCGCGAGGAAGTGGTCGACGATGAACAGCCTCGATGGGTCGAGTGCCTCGACGATCTCGTCGTACAACTCGCGAGCCGATTCGACGTCGTTGCCGAACGGCTTCTCGCACACCAGCCGGGTCGTCTCGGGCAAGGACGAGCCGGCGATCCCCCGTGCGACGTCACCGAAGATCCCGGGCGGCAGAGCGCCGTAGACGACAGGTCGCTCGGTGCCGTCGAGTCGGTCGGCCAGCGCGTCGTAGGTGGCGGCGGCGGTCGAGTCACCCGACAGATAACTCAACTCGATCGCGTCGACCACCTCGGGGTCGACCGCTTCACCGTTCGCCGGTGTGTACCTGTCCAGTGACTCCCTGAGCATCTCGTCGAGTTCTTCGTCGGTGTACTCCGACCGACCGACACCCACCACCGGGATGCCCAGTCGCCCCGAGGCCTGCAGTTCGTACAGCGCTGGGAACAGCTTCTTCTCCCCCAGGTCGCCGGTCAGGCCGAACATCACCAGCGCGTCGGCCCGCTCCACATCGTTCGTCGTCATCTCGCAGTCCTACCCGATCCGAATGACCCGAACCACACGGTCGGGCTCGTGCCGGACACCGACAGGACCTCGCACGCACGAGTGGGACGCGTTCAGCGTGGGTCGGACAGCGCCGTCGCAGGCACGTGATCGGCCCACGACTGGAGGCACTCCGCGAGCGGAACCGCGCGGGAGTAGTACCAACCCTGGATCGTGGAGAAGCCGAGGGTCTTCGCCTGGTCGAGCTGCTCGGATGTCTCGACACCTTCGGCCACCACGCTGATTCGCAGATCGTCGGCGATGCGCACCACGGCCTCGGTGATCGACCGTTCGTTGGAACCGTCTGCGAGACGCACGATGAAACTGCGATCCACTTTGATCGACGAGATCGGCAGGTCGCGGATGTGGGCGAGCGATGAGTAGCCGGTTCCGAAATCGTCGAGGGCGATCCGGAACCCGCGTTCGGCGACTCCGACCAACGCCGCGACGCCGTGTTCACCGGCCTCGAATGCTGCACTCTCTGTCAACTCGATCGAGATCTGGCCCGGGTCGACGCCCGCCTCCGCCACCGTGGTGTCGAGGAGGTGCGCGAAGCCCGGGTGGTTGACACTGACCGACGAGAAGTTGCAGGCCACGAACGGCGGAGTCTCGGGCGCCAGACGAGCAAACAGGGCCGCGGCCTGGCACGACAGGCGGAAGGCGGCGCAGTCCAGATCCCACATCAGCGAGGTTCCCTCCGCTCCGCTCAGGAACGCCGCCGGTCCGAGGATCTCACCGTCGAGGTCATGCACACGAGCCAGTGCTTCGTACCCGACCACGGCTTCGGTGTGCGCATCGACGAGCGGCTGGAAGTGCATCAGGAGGCGGTCCTCGTCGATCGCCTCGCGAAGCAGACGTCGTTGGAACTCCTCGTTGATCGCCGCTGCCTCCAACGCCTCGTCGAACACCTCCACCCGGTTGCGACCTCTGTCCTTGGCGGCGTACAGGGCCAGATCAGCGTGCTGGAGGAGGAGGTCCCCGTCCAGTCGCTCACCGTTCGCGAACGAGACACCGACCGAGGTCGTGAGGTGGAATCGTTGCCCACCGATCTCGTACGGGTCGGCGAGCACCCGCCGACATCTCTCGGCCACCTCGGCCGCCTCGTCGAGGTCGGCGACGCCGACGAGCAGTACGACGAACTCGTCACCGCCCTGGCGGACCAGCAGGTCACCGTCCCGCAGCACCCCGGCCAACCGCTTGGACGCAATCCGCACGAGTTCGTCGCCGACGCGATGGCCGTGCGTGTCGTTGACACCCTTGAACGCATCGAGGTCGACGAAGCACGCAGCCACGTCGACACCGTGGGCGACCGTGGCGAGTTCATCGAGTCGGTGTTCGAGTTGGCGCCTGTTGGCGAGGCCGGTCAAGTGGTCGTGCAGTGCCTGGTGCCGGAGTTCCTCCGCAGCACGATGCTCACTCGTGATGTCGGTGAAGATCACCACGGTGCCCAGGGTCGAGGTCTCGTCGGCGATCGCCTGCGACGTGACCTCGAGGTAGAACATCTCTCCGCACGGCGAGACCAGGCAGCACGGCGTGAAATGCGGGTTGTTCGCATCGAGGATGTCGTGAGGCCGACCGTCGAGCGTCACCAGAGCGAACCGCCCGATGTCGAGAAGCGCAGGACTCGACATCGGCTCGATCCCGAACATGGCTCGGGCGGTGTGGTTGATCGCCGTCACGACACCGAACTCGTCGGTCGCGAGGACGCCGTCACGCATTCCGCCGACGATGGCGTCCGATGTCCGCCGGGCGCGGTCGATCACCAGACCCAACTCGCGCTCGTGTTGCGCGTCTCGCAGCGAGAGCACGAGGCCGCCGACGCTGGGCCGTTCGCTCAGGTCGTTCCCGGTCACCTCCACCGGCGTGTAGCCGCCGTTGCTGTTCAGCAACCGCACGTTGACCCGATAGATCTCCAGACCCTGGCTGATCCGGGCGACTCCCTCGAGGGCCGTCGCCAGGTCCTCCGGGTGGAGGAAGTCGGCTGCCGACCGCCCGATCACCTCGCCCGGGGTCCGTCCGATCAGGGAGCCGATCCCTTCGCTGACCCATCGGACCTCGAGGTCGGGGCTGAGGACGAGCACTGCGTCGCGCTGCCCGCGGAGCACTTCGGCGTGGAAGTCGGCTGCGACCTGGTTCGATTCGTCGGGAAGTTGCGCCTCGACGAGCCGGGCGAGCGCAGCCATTCCGTCGGTGTCGACCGATCGGGTGTGGCCGGAGATCGTGAGAGCGGCCACCACGACCCCACACCGGTCTCGGATCGACGTCACGACCACTCCGTCGATTTCGACGCTCGCCGCACCGGATTCCCCCGACCAGACTGCCGCCTCGGCAGCCATCAGCGGACGCGGCACGAACGCTCCACGCGCATCACTGCTGGCCGCCACCATCACGTGGTCGAGATCGAACACCACCACTTCGGCCAGTCCGCCCGTGAAGCTCGCCGCAGCTCGGACGCACTCGATCGCCACCGGATGACGCACGAGGTGAGCGCGCGCACGGTGGTTCGATCGGCGCCCTGCTCTCACGCCCTCGTCATCGGCATCCTTGCGTCGAGGGTTGAGACCTTTCCCCGGACGCGGAACGGCCCCGCCTCCACATCGAAGTGGAGAGGCAGGGCCGTCGCGCGGTCAGGATGTCGAGGTCAGGGTCGGACCCCGACCTCGACACGTCCTGGTCAGAAGTTGCCGAGCTCCATCACCTTGGCGAACGCCGCTGCGAAATCGTTGACGAACTTCGCTTCGGAACCCGCCTGACCGTAGACCTCCGAGATGGCCCGGAGTTGGCTGTTCGCACCGAAGATCAGGTCGCTGCGGGTGGCGGTCCACTTGACGTTGCCCGTCGCCCGATCGGTGGCTTCGAACTCTGCTTCGGTGTCGTTCGTGGGGGCCCATGTGACGCCGAGGTCGAGGACCGCCGTGAAGAAGTCGTTCGTCAACACCTCGGGACGATCGGTGAACACGCCGTGCTTCGTCTCACCGGTGTTGGCACCGAGGACACGAAGACCACCCACGAGGACGGTCATCTCGGGAGCCGACAGCGTGAGCTGCTGGGCCCGGTCGACGAGGAGCTTCTCGGGCTGGAGCGTGGCGCCCTTGCCTTCGAAGTTGCGGAAGCCGTCGTAGGTGGGCTCGAGCCACTCGAACGACTCGATGTCGGTCATCTCGGCGGTGGCGTCACCACGACCGGTCGTGATGGCGACCGACACGTCGTGGCCGGCGGCCTTCGCCGCTGCCTCGACGGCGGCAGCGCCACCGATGACGATCAGGTCAGCCATCGAGACGGTGCCGGAGAAGTTCGACTTGACCTCGTCGAGCTTGGCGAGCACACGGCGCAGTTGGTCGGGATCGTTCGCTTCCCAGGCGACCTGCGGCTCGAGACGGAGACGAGCACCGTCGGAACCGCCACGCTTGTCACTGTCGCGGTAGGTCGAGGCCGATGCCCACGCCGTGGACACCAGCTCGGAGATCAACAGACCGGAGTCCATGATCTGGCCCTTGAGGGTGGCCACGTCGGCGTCGCTCAGCTCGGTACCTTCCTCGACCGGATCCTGCCAGATGAGCACTTCGGACTGGACTTCCGGACCGAGGTAGCGGGCACGCGGGCCCATGTCGCGGTGCAGCAACTTGTACCAGGCACGTGCGAAGGCATCGGCGAGCTGGTCGGGGTTCTCGTAGAACCGCTGGCAGATCTCCGCGTAGACCGGGTCGACCTTCATCGCCATGTCGGCGTCGGTCATCATCGGCTGGAACTTCAGCTCTCCGGTGGCTGCGTCGGGAACCGTGTTGGCGAGTGCATCGCCGACGGGCTTCCACTGCGACGCACCTGCGGGGCTCGTGGTGAGCTCCCATTCGTTGTTGAGCAGGGTGTCGAGGTAGCTGTTGTCCCACTGGATCGGCGTGGCGGTCCATGCGCCTTCGATCCCCGATGTGATCGTGTCGGTGCCGACTCCGGTACCGAAGGAGTTCTTCCAGCCCAGGCCCATCTGTGCGATGGGTGCGCCTTCGGGCTCGGGGCCGACGTGCTCGTCGGCGTCACCCGCACCGTGCGACTTGCCGAAGGTGTGACCGCCGATGGTCAGCGCCGCGGTCTCCTCGTCGTTCATCGCCATGCGGCCGAACGTCTCACGGATGAGGCGGGCGGTGCCGAGCGGGTCGGACTTGCCGAAGGGACCCTCGGGATTGACGTAGATCAGACCCATGTGCGAGGCGCCGAGCGGGTTGTACAGGTTGCCCTGTGCGTCGGTCCGGTCGGATCCGAGCCATTCGGTCTCGGGACCCCAGTAGATGTCGTCCTCGGGTGCCCAGATGTCGACACGGCCGCCGCCGAAACCGAAGGTTTCGAAGCCCATGGTCTCCATGGCCACGTTGCCGGTGAGCAGCAGGAGGTCACCCCAGCTGATGGAGTTGCCGTACTTCTGCTTGATCGGCTGGAGCAGAGCGCGTGCCTTGTCGAGGTTGCCGTTGTCGGGCCACGAGTTGAGCGGTGCGAAGCGCTGTGCACCGGTGCCGCCGCCACCACGTCCGTCTTCGACGCGGTAGGTGCCTGCGGCGTGCCAGGCCATGCGGACGAAGAACGGCCCGTAGTGGCCGTAGTCGGCGGGCCACCATTCCTGGCTGTCGGTCATCAGGTCGGCGAGATCCGACTTGAGTGCTTGGTAGTCGAGCGCGAGGAACGCTTCGGCGTAGTCGAAGTCACCGAGCGGGTTCGACGCCGGATGGTTCTGGTGCAGCATCCGCAGGTCGAGAGCGTTGGGCCACCAGTGCTGAACCGCAGTGGCGCCCTTTCCGGTGTGCGCAGCGCTCGGGCCCTGCATGACCGGGCACCCCTGCTGCTCGCTGTCGTTGATCTCCCAGACATCTGATTCGTTGCTCATTGGTGCTCCTTGTATTGACCGGTGTGGCGGTGATGGTGACGGATGGTGTTCGTGAGGTGTTCGTCGGATCGCGTCAGGCGTCTGCCCGGGCTCGATCCACTTGGCAGGCGGGGCAGTGACCCCAGTACACGACTTCGGCTTCGTCGATGTCGAACCCATGGTCGTCGTGAGCGGTGAGGCACGGCACGTCGCCGACGGCACAGTCGACGTCGAACACGTCGTTGCACCCTCGACAGATCAGGTGGTGATGATTGTCCCCCACCCGATCCTCGTAGCGCGCCGCCGCTCCGGCGGGTTGGATCCGACGCACGAGATCGTGGTCGACCAGGACGCTGAGCGAGTCGTAGACGGCTTGGCGAGAGATCGAACCGATCACCGATCGGACGTCGTCGGCGACTTCGTCTGCGGTCGTGTGCGGTCGCGCGGAAACCGATCGCATGATGGCCAGCCGCTGAGCTGTCACCCTGACCCCTCGCTCACGCAAGAGTTGATCGATTCCGTTGGTCACTGAAGACCAGACTAACACCAAGATTGGACTCAGTCAATTCTCGTCGGCCTGGCCGCCGCCTGAGGCTCGGTCTGCCTGCCGCTCGAAGTTCTGGACCTCGTCGTCGGCCTCGATCTGCCGCCCGCTCGCACTTCTGGACCTCGTCGTCGGCCTCGATCTGCCGGCCGCTCGCAGTTCTGGGTCTCCGCCAGCGCGGACTCCGCACCCTCGGAGACCCGGAAGCACCGTGCCCGACCGATCGCTGCGACGCCCGCGGATCGGCGGTTTCAGCGACGTTGGAGGTGCGCAAGCAGTTCGCTGTTGCGGACGTCGATGAGATGCGGCAGGTACCGCCCGAGGACCGCCTTCTCCGCGATCGTGCCGAGCGGCCCGAGAGGTGCTTCGAACTCGACCTCGTCGAGCATCTCGGTCGATCCGTCGCCGAGGTCGTTGAACACGTGGAGGTGGCGGAACCGCGTGAACGGGCCCTTCATCTGTTCGTCGACGAACGAGTGAGGACGGTCGAGTGCGGTGATCCGGGTCTTCATCGTCCACCAGATGCCGAAGTGACGGGCTCGCCAGGTGACGTCGTCGCCGAGTTGCATGCCACCGGCCTCGACGCCACCCACGATCTTCTCGTCGGAGTCGGAGAACGATTCGAGGTGGAAGTCCACATCGAGCGACAGGTCGAAGCACCGTTGGGGCGACGCCGGCAGGACGGTGCGGCGGGAAAACCGGACGCTCATCAGGCATCCCCTGCCGACCGGCGTGCCGTGTCGAGAGAGTCGGGCGACGGCACGCCATCATTCGGGGACTCCGCGAGTACTTCGGCGACGACTTGTGCGACACTTTCGCATGCCGACCGATGGCCGGCGGGACCAGGGACGGGTTCGGACACGAAGTCGGTCGTACCCCCGCCGGCGAGATCCCATGCGCGTTGCACCCCGATCGGGCGCGTCGCCAGTTTGGCCGATGCAGTTCGCTGGGTACGGATTCGGCCGACATGCAGCACGATTCGCGAAGAAGCAGATCGCACGACGACTCCGACTCGATCTCGCCGCCGGCGGCATCCTTTCGATTCGATCCCCCGACATCACACCAGGGAGCACTCAGATGGCCGCAACCGATGACATGAAGATCGAGACGACCGAGGATGGCCCGTTCATGGCCCACCACGTCACCGTCCGAGACGCCGACTACGTGAAGGCCACCGACGGCGCACCGATGACCTGGTCGTTCGGCGAGGCTCTCGATGTCGACGGCGACACCGTGGCGTTGTGTCGCTGCGGGCAGTCGTCGAACAAGCCGTTCTGCGACGGATCCCACCAGGACGCCGAGTGGGATCCGACCGATGCCGAATCGTCGGGTGAGTCCTACGAGCAGCGCGCGCGACGCAAGCAGAGCCCGAAGGACGGCTACGAGATGCTCGACGACACGCCGTTGTGCATGCACGCCGGCCTGTGTGGCACGGCCAAGCAGACGGTCTGGCAGATGATGTCGTCGACCGACGACCCTGAAGTGCGTGGCCAGGTGATCCGGATGGTCGAGAAGTGTCCGTCGGGTCGTCTGTCGAACGTGATCGACGGGTCGATCGTCGAGCCCGCACTGCCCGCCGAGGTCAACGTCGTTCCCGACGGGCCGCTGTGGGTGACCGGTGGGATCACGGTCACCAACGCCGCCGGTGAACAGATCGAGACCCGCAACCGGGTCACGCTGTGCCGCTGCGGAGCGTCGGGCAACAAGCCGCTGTGCGACGGCACCCACAAGGACATCGGCTTCGAGGGCTGACGCTCCGGCGAACTGTGGAGTACCCCCGGGTCATACTCGGTGGATGGATCTCGATGGAGCACTGAGGGAACTGACCGGGCGCGACGACGCCGTGTTCCGCGATCACCAACGCGAAGCGGTGGAAGCGTTGGTCGATCGTCAGCGGGTGCTCGTCGTACAGCGCACGGGGTGGGGCAAGTCGGCGGTGTACTTCCTCGCCACGCACCTGTTGCGCGAGCAGGGCATGGGCCCGACGCTGCTGATCTCGCCGCTGCTGGCCTTGATGCGCAACCAGATCGAGGCGGCCACCCGCCTGGGGCTGCGGTGCATGACCGTGAACTCGTCGTCCAAGACCACGGTCGACGAACTCGCAGACGCGCTCAACGCCGACTCTCTCGACCTGATCCTGGTGTCCCCCGAGCGCCTCGCGAATCCTGAGTTCGCGATGAAGGTGATGCCGATGCTCGAGGAACGGCCGGGGATGATGGTCATCGACGAGGTGCACTGCATCTCGGACTGGGGTCACGACTTCCGGCCCGACTACCGGCGGATCGGTCGGATGATCGACGAGTACGGCCGGGCGGCGTCCGAGAAGGTGCCGATCCTCGGGTGTACGGCCACGGCGAACTCGCGGGTGGTCGACGACGTCGCCGATCAACTCGGCGCAGAGCTGACGACGTTCCGCGGGGCGCTTGGCCGGTCCGGCCTCGGCCTGGGAGTGGTGAACCTGCCGGCGCAGCCCGAGCGGTTGGTGTGGCTGGCCGAACGGCTCGAATCGATCCCGGGCTCGGGCATCGTCTACTGCCTCACGATCCGCGACACGCTCGCCGTTGCCGACTGGTTGCAGTCGCGCGGCATCGACGTGGCGGCGTACTCGGGTGCCACCGATGCCGACGAACGCGAGGCGCTGGAGAAGCGGTTGCAGTCGAACGACCTGAAGGGGCGCGTGGCCCCGAGCGCGCTCGGGCTGGGGGTCGGCAAGCCCGCCCGCGGCTTCGTCATCCACTACCAGATGCCCGGCTCGCCCAGCGCCGACTACCAGCCGGTGGGGGG
>JBBSOH010000147.1:0-9236 GCA_038259945.1 Acidimicrobiales bacterium | reverse complement strand
CGTAACGACCGAATCGGGTGATCGACGTCTGACACCGATCACCCCGACGAAACAAGGACACACATGGATTTCTCGAACGACGTGTTGATGGACATGCACCGACGAATGGTGCGGATCCGGCTCTTCGAAGAGGCGGCCGGCAAGCTCGCGGAGGCCGCGAAGCTGCCCGGTTTCCTCCACCTGTACGTGGGCCAGGAGGCGGTTGCCTCGGGCGTGTGCGCGGCGCTGACCGACACCGACCAGATCACGTCGACCCACCGCGGCCACGGCCACCTCGTGGCCAAGGGTGGCGAGTTCCGGCCGATGATGGCGGAACTGATGGCCAAGTCCACGGGCTACAACAAGGGCAAGGGCGGTTCGATGCACATCTCGAACCTCGATGTCGGCATGTTCGGAGCGAACGGCATCGTCGGCGCCGGTGCCCCCATCGCCGTCGGCGCGGGATTCGCCAACAAGTACCGCGACGACGGAAACGTGGCCGCTGCGTTCTTCGGCGACGGCTCCACCAACATCGGAGCGTTCCACGAAGCCGCGAACATGGCGTGCGCACTCAAGCTTCCGGTGCTGTTCATCTGCGAGAACAACGAGTACGGCGAGTTCACGCCACGCGACAAGACCATGGCGATCACCGACATCGTCGACCGTGCCGCCGGGTACGGCATGCCGGGTGTGATCGTCGACGGTATGGACGTCGTGGCCATCCACGAAGCGGCGATCGAAGCCAAGGCTCGGGCCGTGCGCGGCGAGGGCCCGTCGCTGATCGAGGCCAAGACATACCGCTTCTACAACCACCACGGCGTCCAGAACCTGGGTCTGAAGTACCGCACCGACGACGAGGTCGCGGTGTGGAAAGAGCGGGACCCGATCTTCACGTTCGAGGACCGGATGATCGAGGCCGGCAACGCGACACGAGACGACTTCGACACCGTGTGGACCGACCTGCGTGCCGACATCGCCGATGCGATCCAGTTCGCCGAGGACTCGCCGGTTCCCGACGTCGACCAGATGCTGGTCGACGTGTACTCCCACACACCCGAATCGACGGACATGCGCGACCAGATGCCACACACCGAAATGACAGGAGCGGCATCGTGACCCGCAAGCTCGGCTACGTCCAGGCCTTCAACGAAGCCGTTCGCCAGGAGATGCGGGCGAACGAGGACATCTTCTGCGCCGGTGAAGACATCGGCGGGTTCGGCGGCGTGTTCCAGAGCTACGCCGGCTTGCAGAAGGAGTTCGGAGAACGACGAGTGGTCGACACCCCGATCAGCGAGCAGGCGATCATCGGCCTCGGCGTGGGCGCTGCGGTCGCCGGGCTGCGGCCGATCGTGGACATCATGTTCATGGATTTCATCGCCGTCGCGTTCGACCAGATCATCAACCAGGCCGCCAAGTTGAAGTACATGTTCGGTGGCTCCGCGACCGTCCCGATGACCATCACGACGGGCGGTGGCGGCGGCTTGTCGGCCGCAGCACAGCACAGCCAGTCGCTCGAAGCACTGATCTGCCACATCCCCGGCCTGAAGGTCGTCTACCCGTCCAACCCCTACGACATGAAGGGGCTGATGACGTCGTGCATCCGGGACAACAACCCCACGATCATGATCAAGCACAAGCGGTTGCTCGGCATGCAGGGCGAGGTGCCCGAAGAGCCGTACACGATCCCGCTCGGCAAGGCGAACATCCTGCGTGAGGGGACCGACGTGACCGTCGTGTCGTGGGCCAAGATGGCCAACGACTGTGTCGACGTGGCCGACAAGTTGGCGAGCGAGGGCATCAGTGTCGAGGGGATCGATCCGCGCACGATGCAGCCGCTCGACTCCGAGACGATCGTGGCGTCGGTCAAGAAGACCCACCGGGTGATCGTCGTCCACGAAGCAGTCCGCTTCGCCGGACTGGGCGCCGAGGTCGCAGCGCAGATCCAGGAGGACGCGTTCGACTACCTCGACGCCCCGGTCGGTCGCGTCGGAGCGCCGTTCTCGCCGGTGCCGTTCAGCCCGGCGCTCGAATCGCACTACCAACCTTCACCGGAGCGGATCACCGAAGCGATCCGCTCGGTGCTGGCCCGCCCCGGAGCCTGATCTCCGCAATGCCACGTGTCGGCCGTCGTCGCAGGGAGTGGTGAGGTGGCGAGCCGCGTCGCCTCGACGGTGGGCATCATCGTCAACCCCCATGCCGGCAAAGACATCCGCCGACTCGTGTCGGCGGCCGGCCACACGTCGGACTCGGTGAAGATCGGGATCATGCGACGTGTCGCCGCCGGTGCGTTGGAGCAAGGCGTCGATCGTGTGCTGATGAGCACCGACACACACCACCTGGCCGAGCGCGCCGTCGAGGGGCTCGACGACCTCTACGGGTGTGGTCGCGTCGAGTTCATCGACGGCCCGAAGACCGGGTCGCACCTGGACACTGTGGCCGCCGCACGCGAGATGTGGAAGGCCGAGGCGCGTGCGGTCGTGGCGCTGGGCGGTGATGGCACGTGTCGTGATGTCACCATCGGCTGGCCCGAGGTGCCGTTGATCGCGATCTCGACCGGCACGAACAACGTCTTCCCGTCGAACGTCGACGGCACGACCGCCGGCGTGGCCGCCGCACTCGTGGCGACCGGTGCCGTCGAGTCGCTCGCCACTCCCGCCAAGCGCGTCGAGTTGACGATCGACGAACCCGGCAAGGAGTGCGTCGCCCACGACGCGGCGCTGGTGGAAGCGGCGTTGATCGGCACCTCGTTCGTCGGCGCACGCGCCGTGAACGATCCGGCGTCGATCCGCTGGGTCGTGGCATGCATCGCCAATCCGGCGAGCACCGGGCTGGCGAGCATCGCGGGCCGGGTCCATCCGGTCCGACGGGACACTCCCGGCGGCGTGCTCATCCGCCTCGCTGCCCCTGGCACGTGCGGGACGCGGCGGGTGCGCGTGCCACTCTCCCCCGGCACGTTCGCCACACTCGACGTCGAATCGATCGAACCGATCGACGAGTCGTCCACGATCGAACTCCCGGGCGGCGGGGTGTTGGCGTACGACGGCGAACGCGACACACCGGTCTCGGCCGACGCCACCATTCGAGTGTCGATCACCTCGTCCGGTCCGCGCCTGATCGACGTCGAATCGATCCTCACCGCCGCGGCACTCGACGGTCTTTTCGACGAAGCCTCGTCACGCTCTTCCGCAGCAGCACCGCGACCCGTCACCGGATCCCGCCCTGCACCCCCCTCCCGAAAGGACACCCATGGCGACTGAGTTCCTCATGCCCAAGCTCGGCCTCACGATGGAGGAGGGCACCATCACCGAGTGGTTGGTGGCCGACGGCGACGAAGTGCGCGCCGGCGCGGCCGTGCTCGTCATCGAGACCGACAAGACCGAGACCGAAGTGGAGTCCGCCGGCACCGGACGCATCAGCATCGGAGCCGAGGTCGGCTCGACGTTCGCGTGCGGCGAGCGCATCGGCTGGATCCTCGACGACGGCGAAGCCGCCCCGGCGGACTCGGCTGCCGCTGCGGTCCCGACGTCACCTGCCGCCACCGGTCCCACAGCCGCAGCTCCGTCGCCCACTCCCGCGCCGGCATCAGCACCGGCGACCGCGGTTGCGGCAACGCTGCCGGGGGGACGCCTCATCGCGTCGCCGTTGGCGAAGCGACTCGCCGCCGAACGAGGCATCGACCTGTCGACCGTCGCGGGCACCGGGCCGGGCGGTCGCATCACGTCCGAGGACCTCGACGGTGTCACCGCATCGACCGCGAACGCTGCCGCGCCCAGCGCTGCTCCCGTTCCGTCGACGGGTCACGTACCGGCGACCGCAGCCGCTCGCCAGTTGGCCGATCTGCTCGGCGTCGACGTGGCGAACGTGGCGATCGAACCGTCCGACGGGCGCGTCACCCGCGAGACCGTCGCGCAACACGTCCGGGCCATGCTCGATGACCGCACTCCAGCCGCCTCGACCACTGCGCTGATCACCGGGACCGAGCCACCCACTCCCGCAGCTGGGACTCCCGTGACATCTCCGGCCGCCGCTCTGCCGGCCGCTTTGCAGACGCCCACCAGCGTCATGCCGATGCGCGGCATGCGCGGCACCATCGCCAAGCGGATGCACGAGTCGCTGCGGTCGATGGCGCAGCTCACGCTGCACATGGACGCCGACCTCGACGCCGTGGTCGCCGACCGCAACTCGCGCAAGGCAGCCGGGTCGGCACCGGGCTACACCGACTACGTCATCGCCGCCGCCGCACGGGCGTTGAGGGCGCACCCGTACGTCAACTCCCAGATCACCGACGATGGCGTCGCCTTGCTGCCCGAGGTGCACGTGGGCATGGCGGTCGCACTCGACGACGGCCTGATCGTCCCGGTCATCCGCAGCACGCTGGGTCGCGATCTCGCCGACCTCGGTGCCGAGACCACCCGACTGGCCGGCGCCGCTCGTGATGGCGCGCTGGCGCTGACGGACCTGGAGGGTGGCACGTTCTCGGTGTCGACGCTCGGGATGTACGGCGTCGACGGCTTCACACCGGTGATCAATCCGCCGAACACCGCCATCCTCGGGGTCGGCCGGCTCCGCGACGACATCGTGCTCGACGCCGACGGCAACGTCGGCACCGTCAAGCGGATGACGTTGAGCCTCACGTGGGACCACCGAGCGTTCGACGGCGCGCCGGCTGCGGAGTTCTGCCGCACGATCTGCAGTCTTCTCGGCGATCCCGCCGCGCTGGATGCCGCATCATGATCGACTATCAGGATCAGTTTCACATCGGGATCAGAGTCGCCGACATCGATGCAGCCATGGACGAACTCGGCGCCGGGTTGAACGTGACGTGGGCCGAGGCGCGTGACGTGGCCGAGCAGGCGTTGTGGACGCCCGAGGCCGGGTTGCAGCACCACCACCTCCGCTTCACCTACTCCGCCGAAGGACCCCAGCACCTCGAACTCCTCCAGGGTCCGGCCGGAAGCTTCTGGGACGGCAGCGTTGCACCGGGCGCGCACCACATCGGTATCTGGGTCGACGACGTGGCCGCCGAGACGACGACACTCGTCGACGCTGGTTGGACACTCCTCGGAGCTCAGCGCGATCCCGGCGACGGCGGCGGCTACGGCGTGTTCAGTTACATCCAGCCGCCGACCGGGTTGATCGTGGAACTCGTCGACCGCAAGGTCGAGGCGTCGTTCGAACAGTGGTGGGGCGCAGCCCTCGCCTGAATCGGGGATCAGGCTTCGTCGGGACGGACACCGTCGATGAGTTCGACGATCTCGTCCGTCGTGGCAACACCGGGACCCAATGACACGACCACTTCGATGAGCGTCTCGTCGTCCCACTCGAAGACGTACGAGCCATTCCCGCTGCCCTGGTCGTTGTAGAGGACATCCCGCGAACCGACCCGAGCGGGATCGTGTGGACCGAAGTCGAACACGGCCAGTTCATCACCTCGGATCGCGTACGACCCGATGGTGACCTCTCCGCTCTCGCCACCGTCGAAGGCGTACGCCGTCCGCTGGCCGCCGGTGTAGAACGGCTGCCGAGCACGAGCCGTCACCTCGATGCCGTCGAGATCCTCCGTGACACTCCCGTCGTCGGAGACGTCGAGCCCGTCGCCGATCGCCAGGAGTTCGTCCAGAGGAAGGTCGAACGACAGCAGGGTCACCGCTGCACCCGAGTCGGCGGCGTAGGTGATCCGTCGAACGGATTCCGGATCGTCCGGTTCCACGACGTCCACGGGTGTGCCGTCGGCCAGGCTCTCGGAGGCATTCTCGACGGCGAAGTCCATCGGCTGTCCGTCGCGATCGCGGACGGCGACCTCGACCGACACCAGGGCGCCGTCGTCGGATCGAAGCATCGTGAACTCGCCCCAGTCGAGCGATTCGACCGGAGTGACCTCGGGGTCGATCCCGGCCAACAGTGATGCGTCGGACACGAACACCGGAGCTGGATCGACGTCGGAGCCGCCGTCACTCCCTGTCGAGCAGCCCACGACGAGAACGATCAACACTGCAACCGACGCTCGGACCATGCGATGCGAGATGGATCGATCGTTGTTCTTCACGACTGTGGACCGTAGACGGGGTACTGGTCCGCAGGGTAGGGCGCCCAGTTCCCGTCCTCCAGGGTGTGCTCGGCGTACCAGACCTGCTTGTCCCGTTCTCTCGGATCGGGTGACAGCGGAACGCCACTCTCCACCTGATACGGATTCTGGGACTGCGAGTCCTCGAACACGACTTCTCCCGTGTCCAGCGTGACACGGTTCGTGGAGATCGGAGCCCCTGATCCGACGCGGAGCCGACAGAGGGAGATGTCGGCGAAGGTCCCGATCCAGTTGGCGGGCGAGAAGACCTCGAGCGGCGTGGTCGCCGTGCTGACCGTTCGAGCAGCGTCATGGGTCGTTCCGATGATGTCGATGTATGCCTCCACCTCGTTGTCCGGTCTGCTCGGCAGGATCGAGCCGAGTTGAATCGCATCGCACAGCCAGGAGTCGCCGGCGAACGACCGCCACTCGTCGTCGGGCGCGACGTCGTCCGGGTTCGATGCGTTCGGCAGTGGGATCGCGATGCCGGCGAAGTCGGTCCCGGGGGTCACCGGTTGGCGGCCGTGGTCGGGAATCGGATGTACCTGGAGCGCGAAGACCTCGTAGTCGGCCAGGTCGATCCGACCGGCGGCGAAGCGATCGCCGACCGCACCCGGCGACATCACGATCGCGGCCATCCGCTGTTCGTCGGTCAACGTGTCCCAGTAGTCCGCGACGAGGTCGTCGGGCAACAGGTCCAACGTGGTCGCCGTGACGTGACCCGCCGTCCACGCATCCGGATCGAGGTGGACTCGCTCGGGCTGCGTCGGCACGCCATCGGGGAAAGCGATTCGCTCGAGCTGCGCTCGACGATCGGCGTCGCTGCCCGTCGCGCCGACGTCGTCGTCGAGGGTCTCCCTCAGGGTCGCCAACTGTGAGTTCAGGACCAGCACCATCGCCTCGGTCACGCCGCTTCCGTCGGCCATCTCGACCATCGACGCTCGGGTCCTCAGCACCGTCGTCGTCGCTCGCAACTCAGACGCCAGCTCACCGGACAGGCGGATCGGGCTCATCACGTCGAAGAACATGCCCAGGCGTCGACCCACGTCACCGAGGCACGAGGTGAACTCGTCGACGCCGTCCGCACGCCCGTCGAGTCGATCGGCAGCCCATCGCATGCGCAGGACGTCGGCGTCGAAGACCTCACTCACCGGGGAACCGACCCGCCGCCGTGCCGGCTCGCCGCCGACGCCTCGGCACCGAAGAACGGCGCCCCGGGCTGCTGCGGCTCACGCCCCGGAGGATCCAGGAATGGCCGCTCGGAGATCGGGGCGGCCTGATACGCCCGATTCTTCGCCGCCCATGTCGCGTGGCTGGAGCGGTAGGTCTGCATGTCGATGGTGTACTGATCGCACTGGCGGGCCTTCCGGTTCATCTCGTCGATGAACGGCCCCACGAGGCGACCGATCTGGGCTGCGTTGCTCGAACCTGCCACGAGCGATCGGTGCACGAGATCCGAGATCCCTCCGGTGAATCCGAAGTCGTCGACCCGGTCGTCGCACGTGCGTTGGGCGCTCGCGATCTTCTGAAGTTCGCGGACGACGTCGGCGACGCCGAACCTGAAGTCCTCTGCTGTCGGCACGAAGGCGATGGTACGAAAAAGCGGTCTGCAGGTGAACGGGTACCGGTCCCCGCCTTCGAGGGGTGTTGCCGCCACCGATGCGATGGCAGACATGTGGGTTTCCCCGATGCGCCCGGCTCACGTCGACTGCTCTGATCGAGCAATGAGAAAAATCGCAACCGTCTCCGTGCTCGTCATCGCGTTCCTCGCCCCGTTCACTGTGTTGGGAACCACGTCGGTCGATGCGCTCATGCGTGTCGCCATCTGCCAGGAGTCCGTGAATACGACGCACGACGATCTGATCGTGATCACCGTCTCCTGTACGACGTACACGTTCGACGATCGGCCACCCTGGGATGCGAACCGCCCCACCGAGGTCGGCGATCCGGCCGCCGGTGGGCGAGAGTTCGGCGAAGGTCGCGACGCAACCTGCGACGAACTCGCTCGCGAGATCGTGCAGTTCGAGAACGAATATCAGAACGCTCTGGCCGACGTGGTCGACTTCGAACGCCGTCTCGCCGAGGAAAGAGGAACGGAGCAGGACGCATCAGCAGAGATCCGACGGCTCACGGACCTCATCCATGCGGCAGAGGCGCGCCGGCGGACGATCGAGCAGCGGGAGCCCGATGTCGTCCAACGGCTGCACCTGTGGATCGAAGGGGACGAGAGCAGCCCCACCGTCCAGGGCCAGTACCGCGTCGATCTCACCACCGAGGATGAAAGCTGTGGACAGTGGAAGACGCGGAGATCCGAAGGCTGCACGCGGAGCTCTACGAGCAGTTCGGCGTGTTCCGCGCCAGCAGCAGTCGCGGGCGTATCAGGCGCTGCTCGTCGAGCAGGCGTATCGCATCATCGCCAACCACCCGGCGCTGATCGAGAGCATGAGGATCCAGTACCGGAACAACTGCAGATGAGGCGGTCGCCGGTCAGAGCGAAGCGGTGGCGCGTCGACGGTCGACCCACCCTTCGAACGCGAGGCTGACGTACGCCAAGCCTCCGAGAGCGATGGGGAACAGGAACTGCGCGACGCGGTAGCTGACCACGGCAACCGTTGCCTGCTCGAGGCTCGCTCCGAACGTGATGAGGATGGGGATGTACGCCCACTCGACGATGCCGATCCCGCCGGGGCTGATCGGAATCGCCGCGAGCACGTTCGCGACACCGAAGGCGACGAGCAGGCCGACGGGATTCATCGTCACGCCGAACGCACGCAGGAACACCCAGAGCGACAGCGCGTCGAGCAACCAGTTCGCCGTGGCCCACACGGACAGCCGTGCGATCAGCGGACGGTCGGCGAACAGTCTCTCGATCTGGCGACCGAAGGATCGGATCGATTCCGTGACGCTGTCGCCATCGGTTCCGACTCTTCGGGCGACGAAACGAACGGGCGCCTCTGGAGCGCTGCTCTTCGTCGTGTTGCCGACCACTAGGCCGGGAAGGGCGGGCGCCTGCTCAGCGAAGGCTTTGGCCACGCGCTGCGTGTCTTTGGCGGGACCATCGATGTCTATGACGAACCCGGCCTGTTTCGCGCCCTGCTTCGCAGCCTTCTCGGCCTGCGCGACGCTCGAGAGCTCGCGCACCCGACCATGCTTCTCCAACTTTTCTCGCCACGCGCGGCGGCGCTCACGGTCG
>JBBSOH010000146.1:0-9262 GCA_038259945.1 Acidimicrobiales bacterium | reverse complement strand
CTGACGCTGGCGAGCGGTTCCACGTTTCTCGTCGCGCCGAGTAGGTGAGCCCGACTTCGTCTCGGCGCAAATTTCGCTTGATGACCCCTCCGGGGGTCACTGCGGTTCAGCCGCGTTGGATGTCGGGGCTGACGCCGTCGCCCGACCACGACCAGGTCGGCCGCAGAGTGACGAGGCCGTTGGTCTCTGCGGAGTCGCCGGCCATCACGTCGAACGTGCGGGCGTGGTGCAGGTGGTCGTAGATGTGCTTGAGGCCCCAGCCGGTCACGGCAGTGTGGACCACGTAGGGGCCGGGCATCAGCGGGATGTCGGCCATCGAGATGTCGACGTATCCCTTCCCGCTGATCTGCTTCGGGACGGCGTCGGCATCACGGCTCGACGGGGCGGTCACGCCGATGCCGTCGAGGCGGGCCAGTGTGATGGTGAACACCGGGTTCGGTGTGGGCTCGTCGGCCTCGAAGTGGAGTCGGAACGTCACGTCGTCGCCGGTCCGGACACGATCCACCCGGTTGCCGTCGACGAGGATGTCGACCTTGTCGACGTGGATCTTGCCGTCGCCACGGCGGGACGCGCCGTCGGCCTCCTCCTCGGAGCCGAGCATGTATTCGGTGTACTCGTCGATCACGTCGGCGGGTCGACCCTCGGATCGGATGACACCCTTGTCGAGCCAGATCGCACGGTCACAGAAGTGACGCACACTGCTGGTGTCGTGGGTGACCAGCACGAGCGTGCGGCCCTGCTCACGGAACTCGACGAACTTCTCCATGCACCGCTGCTGGAACGTGACGTCACCGACCGCAAGGATCTCGTCGATCAGCAGCAGTTCGGGGTCGACGTTGATCGCCACCGCGAACGCCAGGCGCACGTACATGCCCGAGGAGTACGTCTTGACCGGAGCGTCGATGAACTGCTCGAGCCCGGAGAACCGGACGATCTCGTCGAATCGCAGTGCGATCTCCTGACGAGCCATGCCGAGGATCGCTGCGTTGAGGAACACGTTGTCGCGGCCCGAGAGTTCGGGGTGGAACCCGGCACCCAGTTCGAGCAGTGCGGCCATGCGCTTGTTGACCGTGATCGTGCCCGACTTCGGAGTGAGGATCTTGGCCATGCACTTCAGCAGCGTCGACTTCCCCGACCCGTTGTGGCCGATGATGCCCACAGCCTCGCCGACCTTCACGTCGAGCGACACGCCGTTCAGCGCCGTGAACTCCTCGTACCGGTTGCGGCCGCCGCTGGCGATGAACTGCTTGAGCGACGACGCTCGTTCGGAATGGATCTTGAACGTCTTGGTCACCGAGTCGACCGAGAGTGCGATCTCCGTCGACCGGTCGCGGCCCTGCGACTTCGTGCCCATCTCCGAGTTGCTCAACTCGTCGTCGCTCATCTGATCGATGCTCACAGTTCCTCCGCGAAACGGGGCGACAGGCGGTTGAACACCCAGGCTCCCACGGCGAAGGTCACGAGCGAGTACACGGCGACCTGACCCCATCGGGCCAGGCTCGGCCACTGCCCGTCGTAGAGGATCTCCTGGGAGGCACGGACGAACGCGCCGGTCGGCCCGTAGTTGACGATCGTGCGCAGCCACGCGTACTGGATCTCCTCGAGGACGAAGATGATCGGCGACGTGTAGAAGAGCAGCTGCGACACGATGCCCCACAGGTAGTTGACGTCGTGGAAGAACACGTTGGCGGCCGACAACAGGAGTGCGACGCCGGTGGTGAACAGCGTGACGAACACCATCAGCAGCAGCATCGGGAACAGCCACGGCAGGACCATGTGCCCGAAGATCAGGAACGCGACGGAGAGCACCGCGAGTTCGATGGCGAGCGTCACCAGTTGGGCGATGATGATCGACAGCACCAACTGCTCGTGGGGGAAGGCGACCTTCTTGATCAGGCTCGCACCGCCCTGGACCGAGCCGATCGACGCCGAGACCGAGATCGTGAAGAACTGGAACGGCAGGAGGCCGGCAAGGAAGTAGAGGGGGAACTTCTCGAGGCCGCTCGGGTCGCCGACGGGGGCCGCACGATTGAACACGTACAGGAAGATGACCGAGAAGATCACCATCTGGCTCAGCGGGTTGAGCAGGCTCCACGCCCACCCGAGCACCGACTTGCGGTACCGGGTGCGCAACTCCTTCAACGACAGGAGATAGAGGAGGTTGCGGTGCGCGACCGCAGTCCGGAGCGACATGCGATCCACGACGCTAACGCGATCGCTACCCTCATCCACGTGACCTGCGACCCTTGGCATTCGGCACGCCGCTGCCGTCACGGTGGACGTTCATGAGCACCGAGCCCCACATCGTCGCCGACGGCGACACGGAGACTGCCCCACGCACCGATCCTCGGGTCGGTGACGACATCGAGCAACGGCTGACAGCGCTCGAAGCCGCGTCCGACGCCCGTCGCGCCGAGTTGCGCTCGGTGCTCGACGACCTTCCCGCTGCGCTGAGTCGCCGT
Source organism: Acidimicrobiales bacterium (assembly GCA_038259945.1). Taxonomy (GTDB): domain Bacteria; phylum Actinomycetota; class Acidimicrobiia; order Acidimicrobiales; family Ilumatobacteraceae; genus Ilumatobacter_A. Next base: position 6,800 of record JBBSOH010000146.1, on the reverse strand, counting down.
GCACTCGTCCGGGCTGCGGCCGTCGACCTCCGTCATGCACCGGGCAAGGCCGACGTGGTCCGCCGTGGAGCGAGGAAGATCGTGCGGATCGTTCGGGCGGGCGTGTCACGCACGCCGTCCACCGAACGATGACGTCCACCCCGACGGCACCCGCCGTCAACGTGTTCGTGGCGCCCGACGGGAACGCGTTCATGGCCGACATCGCCGCCTGGCTGGTCGACGCGGCGACCACGTGCGGCCGCACCGCCCGACTCGTCACGGACCGGCTGCCCGAGCCCGACGGATCGGTCAACCTCGTCGTCGCGCCCCACGAGTTCTACGTCCTGCGGAACGACACCGATGCCGAAGTGCGTGCCGCAGCCCGATGCAGCATCCCGATCTGCACCGAGCAGCCGGGCACGCCCTGGTTCCGGCTGACGGTGGGTCTGTGTGAGGGAAGCCCGCTGGTCGTCGACATCAACGAGGTCGGCGCCGACGCATTGCGCCACGAGGGTTTCGACGTGCATCGGCTCCGGTTGGGTGCGACCCCGTCGATGATCCATCCGTCGGGCGCCGACGCCCGTGACGTCGACGTCTTGTTCCTCGGGGGATCGACGCCGCGGCGCGCCCGTGTCCTCGCCGGGCTGGCGCCGGTGCTGTGGGACCGCTCGAGTGAGATCCGCACCTTCCGATTCACGCGGCCGGTCACCGGCGACGAGCCCGGCCTCGTGTTCGGCGACGAGAAGTACGAGTTGCTGGCGCGATCGACGATGCTCGTCAACATCCATCGCGGTGGGGACGACGGCGCCGACGACGAGGTCGAGTACTTCGAGTGGGCGCGCATGGTCGAGGCGATGGCCAACGGGTGCCTCGTCGTGACCGAGCCGTCGACGGGTCACGAGCCGCTCGTGGCCGACGAGCACTTCGTCGAGTGCGCAGAAGACGACCTCGCCGACACGGTGGTCGCTCTGCTCGACGACACCGAGCGGCGCACTCGGATCATCGATGCCGCCCGCACGGCGGTGACGGGGCCGCTCGCGCTCGAACGGACCGTGGCCGAACTCCTGGTCGTTGCCGACCCGATCGCCCAGCGGTTGGTCGGGCGCGTTGCGACTGACGGCACCGAGCGGGTGGCCGGACGTGGCGCGAACGACGACACCGAGCGGGTGGCCGGACGTGGCGCAAACGACGGCGTCGAGCCGGGCGGCGTCGAGCGAGGCGATGTCGATGTCGGGGCAGCGTCGGCGGGTCGGCGCGATGGTCGGCGCAGCCTGTGGTTCGGTGATCGTCTGGGCCGAAGCGGTGTGTCGTGGCGTCGCAGCCGCAGATCTGCTCGGCCTGTGGTGCGCACAGCGCCACCTCCGCTGCTCCCGGTCTTCGCTCCGTACCGATCGCTGCGGCGCGACGTGTACGACCAGTTGCTCGCAGAGATCGCCCACCGTCGCGACCTCGGCCGGTTCCGGTCGCTGCTCGACCACGGCGACCCCGATCACGTGAGTCGGACCACGACACCGGCCTGGGACGGCGACACTGATGACGCTCCCGAGGATGCCGACGCCGGTCGTGGAGACGTCGCCACGATCGCAGACGTGTCGGTGGTCGTGACGGTGTTCGACTACGCCGACGTGGTCGAGGAGACGCTCGACTCGATCATCGCGTCGCACGACGTGGCCGTGGAGATCGTGATCGTCGACGACGCATCGCACGACGATTCGGTGGCGGTGGTGCAGGCATGGATGGACCACCACCCCGACGTGCCCGTCGTCCTGCTCGCACGTGCGGCGAACCAGGGCCTGACGAGGGCGCGCAACCTGGCCATCGGCCACGCGCGGGCCGACCTCGTGATGATCATGGACGCCGACAACCTCGTGTACCCCACCTGTCTGAGCCGCCTCGCCGATGCGCTCAGCGACGATCCGACAGCAGCGTTCGCGTACTCCACTCTCGAGGCGTTCGGCGCCGATCCGGGTCTGCGCAGCGCACAGGGCTGGCACGTGCCCTGGCTGTGCGACGCCAACTACATCGACGCCCAGGCGATGATCCGCCGCTCGACGCTCGACCGCTTCGACGGCTACCGAGTCGACGACACGATGTACGGCTGGGAGGACTGGGACCTCTGGCTGCGCATCGCGGATGCCGGCGAGCACGGCGTCCACGTGCCCCAGATGCTCGGCCGCTACCGCACCCAGCCCGGCTCGATGGTGTCGCTCACCAACCTCGCCGCCGCCGACCTCCGAGCCGACCTCGTCGCCCGCTACCTGGCCCTGCCCTGGCCGCCCAGCGACACCGTTGGTGCGTGATCCTCGGCCCGGGTGCCGCCCGATCTCACCGCGTCACTGTTTGCGTCGGGATCTGTGAGGACCGGTCCTCACAGATCCCGACACAAACGCAGGACCGGTCGTCGGATCATCGGGGTTCGGGTTCGCAAGGTCGGTGGTCGTGATGTCGGTCGGGTCTTACGATGCAGGGCGATGAACGAGTCGATCGACGCAGACGAGGTGGCTGGCGAACTCGAACGACTCCGTGAGCTGATGGGTCCGTCGGAGACGTCGTACGCAGCACTGCTCGAGGATCGGGACCAGGCCGTTCAGGCGGCCAAGGACGCGCTGGCCGAAGCCGGGGAGTTGCGTGGACACATCGTCGACCTCAGCGTGCAACTGTCGCGGGCCCGCCAGGAACAGGAGTACCAGGAGGTCAGCGCTGCCATGACTCCGGCGGAGCGCGTCGTCTATCGGGCCCGGCGGCGCTGGGCCACGTCGGCCACGCCGCGCCTTGCCGCCGCAGTCCGTCGTGCCAAGCAGACGTTGAACCGGTGACCGAGCCGACCGGGCAGGCCGGTCCCGACCCGAGGACCACCCACGCCGCGCAGGTAGCTCCCAACGGGGTGACCGGACGGGCCGGGGAGGCAAGTCGTGACGCCGTGACCGGGCAGACGGGCCAGGCGGGTGCCGACGCGGCGACCTCGCCGGCGGACGTTCCTCGATTCAGTGTCATCACGACGGTGTTCGACCCGGAGCCCGAGCACCTCCTGGCCTGCATCGCGTCGGTCGATGCGCAGGCGGCGGACCTGGCAGTTGCCGGACTCGGGATCGAGCACGTCCTCGTCGACGATCGGTCGACTCGCCCGGAGGTGAGGGCCGTCCTTTGCGCAGCTGCGTCGAGGACCGGTCCGGTGACGCGCACCGTCGTCGAGCGCAACGAGAACGGTGGCATCGTCGCCGCATCCAACGACGCGCTGGCGGCTGCGACCGGCGACTTCCTCGTGCTGCTCGACCACGACGACGTGCTCGTCGACGGAGCCCTCGCCTCGGTCGCCTCGGCGCTGGCAGCCGACCATTCCATCGACGTCGTGTACAGCGACCACGACCTGATGCGCCCCGACGGCAGGTGTGCCTGGCCGATGTACAAGCCGGACTTCTCGCTCGAACGGCTGCGGCATCACAACTACATCACCCACCTCGTCGTCGCCCGACGCAACGTCGTCACCGACGTCGGAGGGTTCACGCCGGGTACCGACGGTGCGCAGGATCACGACCTGCTGCTGCGGCTCGCCGAAGTTGCGGCACCGTTCCACCACGTTCCCGAGATCCTCCTGCACTGGCGACAGGCGCCGAACAGCTCCGCGCTCGACAGCGGCAACAAGCCGGCAGCCATCGGTGCCGAGGTCCGTGCCGTGTCCGCACACCTCGACCGGTGTGGCATCGACGCCGAGGTCACCGAGACGGGTCAGCCGGGTGTGGTGCGGACTCGGCGCCGGATCGTGGGGCGACCGCTCGTGTCGGTCGTGATCCCCACCCGCGGCACCCGGGGACGGGTCTGGGGTGCGGAGCGGATCTTCGTCCACAATGCCGTTGCGTCGATCGTGGGTCGCGAGCCCGACATCGACCTGGAGTTCGTCGTCGTCCTCGACACGGGGAGCGAGCCGGTGGTGGAACGCGGGCTCCGACGGATCGCCGGTGATGCCCTGCGCATCGTCCACTACGACCGGCCGTTCAACTTCTCCGACAAGATCAACGAGGGCGTCTCGGCCGCAGCGGGGGAGTACGTGCTGCTGCTGAACGACGACACCGAGATGATCGGGGCTGGCAGCATCGCCGAGATGGTCGGCCTCGCTCAGCAGGCCGATGTCGGCATGGTCGGCCCGAAGCTGCTGTTCGACGACGGCACCCTCCAGCACGGTGGGCACCTGTACCACGGCACGATCACCCACTCGCTGCTCGGCTGGGCGTCCAGCCATCCGGGTCCGTACAACATGGCCAACGTCGTGCGCGAGTGCATCGGGGCGACGGCGGCCGGATCATTGATGCGACGCGACGTGTTCCTGCGCGTCGGCGGGATGAACACCGACTTCCCTGCCAACTACAACGACGTCGACCTGTCGATGACCGTGCGCCATGCGGGGTTCCGCATCCTGTGGACGCCGTACGCGAGCTGGTACCACTTCGAGAGCCGCAGCTTCTCCCACCCGATCGATCCGGCCGAGACTGCGCTGATCGAGCAGCGGTGGGGACGCGATCTGTACGTCGATCCGTACTCCAACCCGAACCTCACGCCGGGACGAAACGACTGGCTCGAACTGCCCGGTCGATCCGGTGCGCCGCCGTACGAAGACCTTCCCGACGGCCGCCGCTCCTGGGGCTGATCAGAGGCATCACGCGACTCTGCGGACAAGCGGCCGGACCGGGTCTGACCCACTCCGGCCGACCCGGTCGCACGGGTGTCGCCAGTGGGTCAGACCCGATGCGGCCTCGGGTGGCTGCGTTCAGATGCGGCGCTTGACGGCTCCGGCGATGCGACGGGTCTGGTCGCTCACTCGTCGCGCGAGCGGCGTGTCGGCCAGTCGCTGATCGTCGCCGAGGTTCCAGCAGCGAAAGCCGACCGTGACCTCCACCGAGCGCACGGTTGCTGCCAGAGCGGGGTCGATGTCGAGCAGGACGTGTCCGCCCGGTCGGTGTGCGAACCGATGCCCGTCGATCGGGTATGCGTCGACCCAGGTCAGGTCGTCGTCATCGAGTTCGACGAGGCGGGTGCCCTCGTCGAAGGTCCGCGTGGTCGTCAACCGGATCGAGAAGTGGCCGACCTCGACGAGCGCCGCATGTTCCCCCGCGTCGAAGCGCAGGCTGCGCAGCGATCCGACGTCGCCGGCGAGTCGGATGACCGACCAGCCCGCCGGCGCCACGTGGACCGCGCGTGCGATCTGCAGCTCGGCGAGGTCGGACCCGACCTCGAACGCAGCGAGGCGTGCCACGCCCGACTCGCTCTCCGGCGCCAACCGATCGAGTCGCACGCCTGCCTGCTGCGCGGCCAGCTGGGCGGTGAGCGCCGGGTTGACGGCCCCGGCGAGGCCGGCGATCCAACTGCGGCCGTTGGGGTCGAGCAGGTCGAGGTCGCGCGCCGTGGCGTACCTCGTCGCGGCGGCGAGGTCGCCGCCGGCGATCGACTGGAACGAGGTGCCGGCGACGTCGTCATGCGGCCAGGCACCGAGCGCTTCGGCGAGATGAGGGCTCGGGGCGGTCACCGAATCTGACAGCACGTGCGCGAACGCCGCCCGGAGATCGGGGTCGAACCAGCGATCGTCCGTGAGGTCGCTGAGCCCGCTCGAGCGGTCCGCGAGCCGGTTGACGACCAGGCGCATCGCGCGCTGTGCGGACTGCAGCGTGGGAGGGATCGGGTCGTGATCAACCGGTCGACACACGGGCTCGCCGGACTCGTCGATGTCGATGAGTGTCCCGATCGCCGGGGTCATGATCCGCTCGATCGTGTCGGCGTGGTGAGCCACGGCACGGCTGTAGACCGATGCCGGAGCGTCGTCGGTGACGTTCGGCAGGTAGGACAGCATGCGGGCTCCGCGAGCGAGCCGTTCCTCGCCGGGGTTCGACAGGGCCAGGTACAGGCCGATCACCTCGTTCTCGATTCCGCCCGATCGCAGGATTCGGGTCAGCCCCTCCTGGATCGTGCCGCCCCAACCCACGTCGGCAACGACCAGTGGGCCGTCGTCGAGCACGAGTCGGCAGCGGAGGTAGGTGAGGACGCGGGCGCGCAGCTCGGCCGCGTGTTCGACGATCTGCTTGCGGAGGACGCTGTCCGCCGCCAGCGCTTCGTAGGCCTGGGAGATGTGGTCGGGATCGGCCGCATCGCCGCCGAAGACCGCCCGGACACGTTCGGGGTCGCATTCGAACGCCCGCACGACGTGGTCGACCGTCAGCCCCGATCGTCGAGCCAGCGCGACCGACAACTCCTCGGGCGTGGCGTCGATCACGGCAGCGCGCATGGTGACCCAACGCGACACGTGGATCGGCACAGGCATCGGCTCGGTGCCGCTCCCCGTGGTCGTGGCGTCGAGCAGGTCGGCGATCGTGGCGCCCTCGCGCAACATGCAGTGCACGTGCGTCGCACCCAGCGCGTGGGTGGTGGCGGCGACCCAGCGAGTGAACCCGGTGAGCACGGGGGCTACGACGGCAGCGCCGAACTGGAACGACGGATCCCGACCGAACCGCCCTGCGCCGACGAGCACCGCACGGGCGGCCGCCGAGATTCCGAGGTCGGTCCCCGACGCAGCCGACCACGCACGGATCGGAAGCGGCGGCAGATCGACGTGATGCTGCGTCCATGGGATCTCGACATGGATCGGGTGCACACCGAGCTTCGTCGCGGTCTCGGCATCGGCGATCTCGTTGTCACCGACGTGGGCGACTCGACCGTGATCGACACCCCGGTCGTCGATGGTCTGAGCGAGCAGGCCGTGGGCCTTGCCGAGACGGTGATCGGCGGAGGTGACCACCTCGTCGACGAGGGTCATGTCGACGCCGGCACCGGCCACG
>JBBSOH010000145.1:0-9285 GCA_038259945.1 Acidimicrobiales bacterium | reverse complement strand
CGGATCGGTGCCGTTTCGGTACTGCCGGAGCAGCATCGGGCCCCGGAGATGGATCTCGTCGTCGACGATGCGGACCTCCACTCCGTCGAGTGGCACGCCGTCGTACACCACGCCGCTCCCCGTCTCGGTCATCCCGTAGGTCGTCACGCAGTTGCCCGGTCGATCTGCCGGTGGACGGCTGCCCCCGAGCACGATGGTGCGGAAGCGGCTCGGGTCGATCCGGGCCAACGCAGTGGCCACCAGCGACACCATCGTGGCACCGCTGCCCATGGCGGATTCGGCATCGAAAGCCGGGTGCACGGTGAGAGCCGTGCCGGCATGCAACGCCCGAGTGACCACGGACAGTCCACCGACGTGTGACAGCGGGAGGCAGGCGAGCCAGTGATCGCCCGACCCGACCGAGAGGCGTGCGTTCGTCGCCTCGGCCGATGCAGCCACCGCGTCATGGGTGAGCACCACACCCTTGGGATCACCGGTCGATCCGCTCGTTGCGATGACGAGCGCATCGCCGGGCTCGACCGGTTCGCCGACCCTCATGGCGACGAGCAGGTCCGACTTGGCTGCGGCCGGGAGACGCTGGTCGACGGGGAACGCTGCGTCACCCGCATCCCAGATCCGCTGCAACCCGCTCACGAACTCGGGGCCACCAGGCACGTCGAGTGCGACGAGGTTCGCCATCAGGTCGCGCTCGCTGGTTGGCGTCCGACGGTCATCGAGACCATCATGGCGGATTCATGAACCGTTGGATCATCGGAGCGCGCCTCCGCACACTGCCCGCTGCCGTCGTTCCCGTCGCGCTGGGTGCAGCCTGCGCAGTGAGCGTTCCACAGGGATTGGGCTGGTGGTCTGCCGGCTGGGGAGACGACGGAGTCGTCGTCTCGGCCGATTCGATCTCGATCGTGTGGTGGCGCGTCGTGGCCGCACTGATCGTGAGCCTTGCGCTCCAGGTCGGCGTCAACTATGCCAACGACTACAGCGACGGCATCCGCGGCACCGACGACGTGCGCGTCGGCCCACCTCGCCTCGTTGCCAGCGGGCTTGCTCCGGCCAAGCACGTCAAGTTCGCCGCATTCGCCGCATTCGGAGTGGCCGCGGTGTTCGGACTCGCCGTGGCACTGTCGACCTCGCCCTGGCTGCTGTTGGTCGGAGTCGCCGCGATCGCTGCCGGGTGGTTCTACACCGGTGGGCCCAAGCCGTACGGGTACCTCGGGCTGGGAGAGCTGTTCGTGTTCGTGTTCTTCGGTCTGGTCGCCACGGTCGGAACCACCTACGCAGCAGTGGAGACGATCACGCCACTGTCGATCGTGATCGGGAGTGCTGCGGGCTCCCTGGCGTGCGCCCTGCTGGTGATCAACAACCTGCGTGACATACCGACCGACCGGGAAGTCGGCAAGAAGACGCTTGCCGTGCGCCTGGGCGATGTGCGGACCCGATGGTTCTACGTGGCTCTGATCGTGCTCGCATTCGTGCTCCTGGTCGTCGCGGCCTTCGATCGTCCCCTGGCCCTGATCGGACTGCTGGCAGCGCCGCTCGCCGTCATGCCGGGCCGCGCCGTGCTGAAGGGGGCGAACGGACGAAGCCTGATCGACGTGCTCGGAGCCACCGGGAAGTTGCAGCTGGCATTCGGTCTCGCGACCACCATCGGACTCGCCGTCGGCTGATCAGCGGAGGAAGTCGGCGATCGCGTCCATGGTGGCCGCCGGCTGTTCGAGGTGGACACAGTGACCGCTTCCTGGCACGACCACCAGACGCCCCTGGCGGACGCCCTGGACGATGCGTTCGCCGAGGGCGGTGAACTTGGTGTCCCGCTCGCCCACGATGACGAGTACCGGGCAGCGGATCTCGCCGAGCCGGTCCCACAGCGGATCCTGGGTCCCCGTGCCCGCCAGACGCAGGCTCGAAGCAAGGCCACTCGCCGTGTTCCGCAACCGGTCGTTGCGCATCGCGGTCGCCTCGGTCAGCCCGGCGAACAGCGGGTTGTCGAGCCACTCGTCGATGAACGCCGGCACGCTGCGGCGGACGATGTGGTCGGCCAGTTCGTTGTCGCTCGAGCGCCGCGCCGAGCGCTCGTCGTCGTCGTCGATGCCCGCCGTCGCTCCGATCAATACGAGACGTTCGACCGAGTCCGGGTGCCGGAGAGCGGCGTGCAGGGCCACGCGCCCGCCCATCGAGTAGCCCACATAATCGGCTGTGCCGCCGACCGACACGAGCGCGTCGGCACACTGCCACAGATCGCCGCGCAGTTCGCTGGCGTCTCCGTGACCGGGGAGGTCCGGAGCCACGGCGTCGACCTCGCCGATGGACCCGTCGAGCGCGTCGATCAACGTGCCCCAACTCCGCCCGGTCTGAGTGAACCCGTGAGCGAAGACGATTCGTCGAGGTTGCGACGTCATCCTTCGTCGGCGGCGGAGTGGGCGTCGAGGGCGTTGGAGGCCATCTTGCGCAACACCTTCGCGAACGTGTCGGCATCCTGCGCGCCGGGCACCGCCCACTCGTCGTTGAACACGTAGGTCGGCACCGCGGTGATGCCGTTGTCCCGTGCGTGGTCCAGTTCGGCCTGGACCTCGGCGGTTCCTCGACCGGATTCGAGGAATTCCCGAGCGACGTCGGCCTCGGCTCCCACGTCCAGTGCACATGCCACGAGAACGTGGACGCTCCCGATGTGTGCGCCGTCGATGAAATACGCGTGCAACAGCCGCTCCTTCATCGCATCCTGTGACAGGTCGTTGTCGGGCTGATCAGCCCACCAGATCAGCCGGTGGGCAAGCAGGGTGTTGGCACGCAATGCCTTGTCCATGTGGAACTCCAACCCGTCACCGGCCGCAGTGGTGGTGACGTGTTGGAGGATCTCCTGGGCCTTCTCCAGACCGCCGAACTTCTTGGCGTAGGAGTCGATCACGGGGCCGGCGACGCCCGGGGCTGCGGTGGGGTCCAGCTGGTATGGCTTGAAGGTGATGTCGAAGTCGACGCCCAGGTCGCCGTCGGCGGTGGCTGCGGCGAGGCCGGCCTCGAAGCGGCGCTTCCCGATGTAACACCAGGGACACACGACGTCGGAGAAGATGTCGATCGTGACCGTCGGCCGGATGTCGGGATGCCGGATGTCGGATGTCGGGGAAGCGGTGTCGATGTCCACCTCCACCACCGTAGAGCCGGCCGCCGTTGATTCGCCGTATCGTCGTGATCGATGGCCGACACCGACGTGACCCCGCTGTCCGCGGCCGCTGCGCCCGACGTCCAGGCAACGTTCTGTTCCACGCTGGTCGATCAGTGGTTGCGCCTCGGCGTGCGCCACGCCGTGGTCGCACCCGGCTCGCGATCCACGCCGATGGCGCTCGCGCTGACCGAGCGTGTCGACATCGCCGTCCACGTGGTCCACGACGAGCGCGTTGCTGCGTTCACCGCTCTCGGTCTCGCCGTGTCGGAGCCCGGGGAGCAGCCGGCAGCACCAGCGTTGTTGCTGTGCACCAGTGGCACGGCCGCTGCGAACTTCCTCCCGGCGATCGCCGAGGCAGGGCTGTCGGAGATCCCGATGATCGTTCTCACCGCCGATCGCCCCGAGGAACTGCGCGGTGTGGGTGCGCCGCAGACCATCGACCAGATCGAACTGTACGGAAGTCACGTTCGCTGGTTCCACGATCCCGGGGTCCCCGATGCCACCGAGGCAGGGGAGTGGAGGATGCTCGCGACCACGGCGTACGCCCACTCCGTACGTGGTCCTGTTCACCTCAACCTGCCGTTCCGGGAGCCGCTGGTCGGCGTGCCGTTCGCCCTTCCCGCACCGATCGACTCGGGGGTGGAGGTCGACCGAGACGAACCTTCGGTCACCGACCGTGTCGAGGCCACGGCCTGGAAGTCGGCGATGGCGACCGCAGACCGTGGCCTGATCCTGGTCGGGGGGATGCACGGCATCGACCTCACCGATGTGTCCGAACTGGAGGCGGCAACCGGATGGCCGGTGATTGCTGATCCCCAGTCGGGGCGGCGTCATCGCGCTGGTTTCACGAGCATCGATGCAGTGCTGCGCGTCGAAGGTCTGGCGGAGGAGTTCCTGCCGGATGTGATCGTGCGGATCGGGCGACCGTCGGCCTCCAAGCTGCTCGCCCAGTGGACCGCCCGCCCCGAGCCGCTGCTGATCCAGGTCGGCGGCCCCGGGCTGATCGATCCGTCGGGCTCCGTTGCCGCGACCTGCTCGACGCGAGAGTTGATCGACGCCGCCTCGGGCCGTGTCGTCTCGGGAGAGTGGCGGACTGCTCTCCACACGGCGGGTCGCCGGGCGGATGCGATCATCGAGGCCGAACTGGCGAAGCAGGAGACTCTGACCGAGCCATCCACCGCCCGGACCCTCGTCGACCACCTGCCCGATGGTGCCCAGGTGACCGTGTCGTCGTCCATGCCGGTGCGCGACATCGAGTGGTTCGGCGGCCGGACCGGGTTCGTCCACGCGAATCGAGGAGCGAACGGCATCGACGGGGTGATCTCCACGGCACTCGGTCGTGCGCTCGCACTTCCGGCCGGGTCACTGCCGTCCTTCGTGCTGATCGGCGACCTCGCCTTCGTCCACGACTCGAATGCACTCGTTGCGCTGACCCGCCGTGGCGTCGACCTGCGCATCGTGGTGATCGACAACGACGGTGGTGGGATCTTCTCGTTCCTGCCGCAGTCGACCCTGCTCGCCCACGAGCGGTTCGAGAAGCTGTTCGGTACGCCGCTCGGAACCGACGTGCTGGCGCTGGCGGCAAGCCACGGCGTCGCCACCGCGACCGCCACGACGGTTGCCGAACTCGTCGAGCAGATCGCCCGACCGGGACCGTGGGTGTGCCGTGTCCCGTCGGACCGGGAACTGAACGTCGAGGTGCACGACGCGATCCACGAAGCCGTGCGCTGCGCATTCGACGATGGCGGAAGCTGATTCGCCCGCCGCCCGACGGGTACGTTGCGACCATGCGTACGCAACTGTTCATCGATGGGGAGTGGCGAGACGGATCGGACGGCAAGACGTTCGACGTGATCGACCCGGCGACGGAGTCGGTCGTGGCAACGGTCGCTGCCGGCACGTCGTCGGACGCGACCGCAGCGTCTGAGGCCGCTGCGATCGCACAGCCGGGGTGGGCTGCCACCGCACCGCGTGAACGAGCCGAGATCCTCCGGCGGGCGTGGCAGCTCGTGATGGACCATCAGGACGAACTCGCCGGACTGATCGTGCTGGAGAACGGCAAGCCGCTGGCCGACGCGAAGGGCGAGGTCGCCTACGCAGCCGAGTTCTTCCGGTGGAACTCGGAGGAGGCGGTTCGGATCCACGGGTCGATCGGCACTGCTCCTTCCGGAGCGAACCGGATCATCGTCCACCATCCGCCGGTCGGGGTGGTGGTGATCATCACGCCGTGGAACTTCCCTGCGGCCATGATCACCCGCAAGCTGGCACCCGCACTCGCAGCGGGCAACGCGGTCGTGGTCAAGCCACCAACCGAGACGCCGCTCACCGCACTGCGCATCGCCGACCTGCTCGCCGAAGCGGGCGTGCCCGACGGCGTCGTCAACGTCGTTCCGACCACGAACGCCGAGGCATGGTTCGATGCGGCCGTCGACCACCCTGCGACACGGATGGTGTCGTTCACCGGGTCGACGGCGGTCGGCCGCAACCTTCTCAAGCGCAGCGCCGATCGCGTGCTCAAGACGGTGATGGAGTTGGGTGGCAACGCCCCGTTCGTCGTGTTCGCCGACGCGGACCTCGATGCCGCGGTCGAGGGCGCCATGACCGCCAAGATGCGTCACTCCGCCGAGACCTGCACTGCAGCGAACCGGTTCTTCGTCGAGGCGCCGGTGGTCGAGGAGTTCGGCGCGAAGTTTGCCGCGGCGATGGGAGCCGTGAAGCTCGGCGTCGGAACCGACGACGGCGTCACCTGTGGCCCGCTGATCCACGCCGGGGCGGTCGATCGAGTTGCGTCGCTCGTCGACGACGCCGTCGCCGCTGGGGCGAAGGTCGAGGTCGGCGGGAAGCGGAGCGACCGGGCCGGGTACTTCTACGAGCCGACCGTGCTCAGCAACGTGGCCCACGACGATCCGATCACCCGTGAGGAGATCTTCGGCCCGGTGGCGCCGATCATCGCCTTCACCGACGTCGACGAGATGATCGCCCAGGCGAACGACACCGAGATGGGGCTGATCGGCTACGTGTTCACGTCCGACCTGGCCAAGGGGTTGCGGGTGAGCGAACGCATCCAGGCCGGCATGATCGGACTGAACCGGGGTGCTGTGTCCGACCCGGCGGCACCGTTCGGTGGCATGAAGCAATCCGGCCTCGGACGTGAGGGTGCGAGCGAAGGCATCTACGAGTTCTGCGAGACGCAGTACATCGCGACCAACTGGTGAAGGTCGGCTGGGGTCTGACCCCCGCCGACCTATCCGCGAATGATCGCCGAGAGCATCGCCTGGAACTTGGCCTGGGTCTCGGCGAGTTCGGCGAGCGGGTCGCTGTCGGCCACGATCCCTCCGCCGGCGACCAGGCGGGCCGATCGTCGATCGTCGGCGAATTCCGCGCAGCGGATCGCCACCGCCCAGGTGCCGTCACCGTGCGCGTCGACCCAGCCCACAGCACCGCCGTACCGGCCGCGTTCGAATCCCTCGACCCGTTCGATCAGTTCGATCGCTGCACTGCGAGGGTGGCCTCCGAGTGCCGGGGTCGGGCAGAGCACCCGCACGAGGTCGATCGCCGACGGTGACGGCTGGGAGAGCATGCCTTCGAGACGGGTCCCGAGGTGCTGGACGTTGGCGACCGTGACGATCGACGGCTCGGGTTCCTCGTCCAGATAGCTGACGAACGGAAGCAGCCGATCGTGCACGTCGTCGATCACGACTCGATGCTCGATCTGGTTCTTGGCGCTCGCCTGCAGTTCGGCGGCCAGCCGTGCATCGTTGTCCACGTCACCCGTGCGTGGTGTGGTGCCGGCGAGTGGATGGGACCGCACCACCGCTCCGTCGACCTCGACGAGCAGTTCGGGCGATGCCCCGATGAATCCGTCAACCGAGAAGCGGTAGCTCGACGAGAATGTCGCCCGCAGTCGCCGCAGAACGGCGTGAACGCTGATCGGCGCATCGGCGCCGACCCGGATCGGGCGGGCGATCACCGCCTTGGTCAGTTCCCCTGCTCGAACGGCGTCGCGGGCAGCGGCGACCGCCGCGAGGTACTGCTCGACGCTCACCTCCTGGTCCACGGTCCACCGCGGTGCTGCTGGTTCGGGCTCGATCGGTGGTGCCAGTGCCGCAGCGACATCGGCACCCTCGATCGCCGTGACCCAGGCGACGCCGTCGCGTTTGACCACGCAGACCGCTGGCACCAGCAGTTCGGCGGACGATCCGGGGCGGAACGGGACCACACCCATGGCGAGAGGAGCTGCGTCGGAGAGGGTCGTGTCGTGGTCGATCGAGGCGAGTGCTTCGACTGCGGCGTCCGCCGCGAACCGTGCTGCGACGCCCCGACCGGCCAGGCCCACCCCACCGCGTACGAACAGCACGCCGTCGTCGGCGGCGATGTCGTTGAGGTCGGGGACCTCGTCGACGAATTCCGACAACGGTCGGGTGACGGCACGCATCGTCGGCTCGTCAGACGTCTCGCGTGGCGACCATCAACTGCGTGAGCCCGCCCGTCAGTTGGTCATGCGACGCGTCACCGAACCCGGCAGAACCGAGCATCGAGCGCATCTCGGCCGGCTCGGGGAGGTAGGCCACGCTCTTCGGGAGGTACGCATACGCCGCGCCGTCCGACAGTGCGGCACCGATCTTGGGCACGATCTTGCCGAAGTAGATGTTGTTCCCGAATCGCAGCACGCGGTTCGGTGGCGTGCTCACATCGAGGAGTGCAATCCGGCCGCCCGGGCGCACCACCCGAGCGAGTTCGGCGAAGAAGTCGCCGAGATCGAGCAGGTTGCGCAGCGCGAATCCGCACGTGACGCCATCGACGGAACCGTCGGGCACCGGCAGCCGGAGGATGTCGGTCTGCACGCGAGGTGCGCCGGAGCGATCAGCGGCGAGCATCCCGAAGCTGAGGTCCATCGAGATCGGGCGAAGCCCCGCCTTGGACAGGTCGATGCACATGTCGCCGGTGCCGCTCGCCAGATCGAGCACGGTGGAACCGGTGGGGAGCGAGAGGTCGCGGATCGCGCGTTTTCGCCAGCGCACGTCGAGGCGGAACGAGATGATCCGGTTCAACCGGTCGTATTTCGGGGCGATCGCGTCGAACATGTCGCGCACCGCAGCGACCTTCTCTTCCCCTTCGGGAAGTTCCTCGGTGTCCCAACGGCGCGTCGACGGAGAAGTCACCGGGTCAGGCTACGAGCGGTCCTGCGCCTTGATCGCCTCCGGTGAGTCTGGGTCGGTGTGGCGGCGAGGGAGACTCACCGCCAGCGGGGTTCGTGGCCCGACACACTCGATCAGCCGGTGGCGGTGGTCCCCGGCTCGGGAGGGGGCAGCGGCTGGACCGGAGCTTCGGTGACCTCGGTACCCGACACCTGACGATCCAGACGCTCGACTTCGGCACGCGCCTCGGCCAACGCCTGCAGCTTGATGTCGGCGGCGGACACCGCCGTTTCGAGCTGCGCCTTCGAGTCCGAGACGCTGATGCTGGCCACGAGTTCGGCGATCGTGGCCTCGAGGTCGACCACGTGCTGCTCCAGTGGATCGATGGCAGCGTCGCGGTGAGCAGCGGGGAGCGCAGCGGCAGCCACGAGACGCTCGTCGATCGCAAGAGCTTCGGCGTCGATCGCGTTCATCTGCGCAGCGAGGCCGAGTTCCACGAACCGCGGGTTCTGACGTGCCCCCTTGACGGCGTCGCCGAGTCGGCGGTGGAGCTTGGCCTCGCGCGAATGAGCCCCGGCCCAACTCGCGGGTGCCGGAGAGGGACGCCCGGGGACGACCTCGTTCTGCTCGGCGAACTCCTGCTTCGAGCGCACCGCCAGCATGACCCCGAAGGCCACGACAGCGCCGACTGCCACGACGAGCAGAGCGCCGATCAACAGTCCGAACACGTCAACCCGAGCCTCCGCCGCCGGCTTGGACGGCGACGATGATGACGATCACGAGCAGGATCGCCAGTGACACCGCAGCGATGATCTTGACCTTGCTGTACGGGCGAGCGCCGTGGACCTCACCGGTGACGCCGTTGATGTACACCTGGAACGGCCGTTGGTCGTAGATCACGGTGAGCAGCCAGAGCGGCAACAGGATGTGCTTGTAGGTCATCTCGCGCCAGGAGATGTCCATGTGCGAGATTCGCTGCTGGTCGCCGCCGAT
>JBBSOH010000144.1:0-9349 GCA_038259945.1 Acidimicrobiales bacterium | reverse complement strand
CTTGTCGTGGTGCTCGGCGCTGACGAGCGGTCCGATCATGGTGTCGGGGTCGAACGGGTCACCGACCTTCAGGGCGGCGACCCGCGCGGCGATCGGTGCCAGGAACTCCTCGTACACGCCACGATGCACGAAGATCCGCGTGCCGTTCGAGCAGACCTGGCCCGTCGAGTAGAAGTTGTTGGTGAGGGCCGCTGCGCGGACTCGACCGCCGCCTCGACCTCGGCGTCAGCGGCCTGCTCCACCGCGCAGATCACGCGATTCGTGGCCGGGTAGACGGCGACGAACGTCTCGCCCGACGTCGAGTCGACGTTGTCGCCGTCGACGTACGAACGGACGGTCGGCAGTGTGGTGTCTGCGTCGACACGGCGTGGAGCAGCGGGCATGCCGCGCACGCTACCCCTCACGCTCAGACCGGTGCGGAGACGGCTCGGTGCGCACGGGCGTTCCATGACGGCAGCGTGCGCAACTCCGCGAAGAGCGCCGGATAGCCGCCGACGAGCACTTCGGCCGGCGTGTCGATCCGCTTCGAACCGATGCCGTAGCGCACAGGCGCCACCTCGGGTTCGAACGTCCCGAACAGCTTGTCCCACACGATGAAGACGGCCCCGAAGTTCTTGTCGATGTACTCGGGGTTCGACCCGTGATGCACCCGGTGGGTCGACGGCGTGATGAACAGGTGCTCGGCGACCGGGATCCGACGCACCGACTCGGTGTGGTACATCTGACCCATCGTGGCGGCGAGAGCGTCGAGGGCGATCGCGGCGACCGGGTTGAAGCCGATCAACGGCAGCCACAACCCGAACCACGGCTTGTAGACCGCCTCCATCCACGGCACCCGCAGTGCGGTGGTGAATCCGATCGTCTGGGGTGAGTGGTGGATCATGTGCGAAGCCCACAGCAGCGAGATCCGGTGCTCGGCGCGGTGCATCCAGTAGTAGACGAAGTCGCGCACCACGAACACGGCGACCCACACCAATGGGTTCGACAGGTCGAGGGTGCAGACCCGCAGATGGTCGTAGACGAAGAGCGCGAGGCTTGTGACGGCGAGCTTCGACACGATCGATTTGGCAACGAGGAAGGCGACCCCGGAGGCGAGCGTCGTCCGGGTCGCACCCTTCTCGACCCGGACGGACGACGCACCGGCGGAGCGACGTCGGACGGTCTCCATCGCGATCGCCGAGGCCGCGAGGACGACGAACAGCAGCGCTGCCCGCTCGGTGTACCAGTTGACGATGTCGTTGAACATGGACGCCACCCTCCACGAACACTGCGATCAGCACCATCGGTGCAATCCCCCACGCCGCCCTGGGGTCACCCGGGAGGCGTGGTGGTGCGACGGTGGAGCGAACGGTGGAATCGAAGGGCTGCAGCGTCGGTCGTGTCCGGATCACATCGATCGGCTGCGGAGCTCGATCCGGAGGAACACGATCACGAGTGGAACGAGCGCGATCGCCGGCCCGATCAACCACACCGGTCGCTGCACCCACCAGGCGACGGTCGGCTCGTCGAGCAACTCGAAGCCGAGCAGATTCCAGACCCCGATCGCCACGACCAAGCCGGTCATGTGCCAGCAGAAGACGGTCATCGCCACGGCGTTGACCGACACCACCACCCGCCATGCCCGACGCGACGTCGCCAGCCAACGGTTCAATGCCGGTCGAGCCAGCAGAACCAGGCCGAGTTGGAACACGGCGAGGCACGCGATCGGTGCCGTCGTGGGGAACATGTTCGACAGCCACTCCCCCTCCACCGCGACCGTCGACCGCGGGTAGATCCCGGTGTTCGTGGTGACCGCGAGCCCGGCGAGCCCGAGCGCCGTGAGGGCGATGTGGACGTCTCGCCCGGCCGAGTCGAGCGCGCCGTCACGCCACCAGTAGCCGAGTTGATGTGCGAAGAGCCAGACCGCAGCGGTGGTCACGTATCCCGCGGCGTGGAAGCCGGCGCCGAAGCGGACGGTGTCCGCGAGCGCGATGGTCGCGATCATCCCCACCAGCGTCGTGGCCGGCGCAGCCGCGTGGAGGCGGGCGGTGAGCGGGACGAGGGCCGTGACGATCCCGTAGACGCTCAGGAACCAGAGCGGGACGAACACCACGATCCCCCACGAGAAGACCGACGGTGTCCCCGGACGGATCAGCCGGATCACGACATCGAGCACGAGCCAGGTGCCGAGCATGGCGCCGGCAGGGAGCCCGAGGCGCTTCGCCCGCGACGCGATGAACTCCCGACCCGGTCCGTGTCCCGGGCCCGGCCCGCCCGCTCGATCCGCACGACCCGCGTGCCGTTCGCACGTGGAGGTCCACCCGGCGAGATTGGAGAATCCGCCGACGACGAAGAACAGGGGCATCACCTGGAAGATCCACGTGAGCAACCAGAGCCCGCTCGCCTCGCCGATCGGATTCGGCATCGACAGCGACCCGTCGCTCCA
This sequence comes from Acidimicrobiales bacterium, assembly GCA_038259945.1. Taxonomy (GTDB): domain Bacteria; phylum Actinomycetota; class Acidimicrobiia; order Acidimicrobiales; family Ilumatobacteraceae; genus Ilumatobacter_A. The sequence continues at coordinate 6,924 of JBBSOH010000144.1, read as the reverse complement.
GCGCGTCACCGACAGCGTCCAGTGCCACAGCACGACCACGCCGATCGAGAGCCCGCGGATCAGGTCGACCACGCGATCGCGGTCTGCCGGCGTGGCGTCGACCATCGCACCGACGGAGGGTCGACCGTCGGGAGAACGATGCTCCGATGCGCCCGCCTCTGCCCGAACCGACTCGATGTCCATGCGTCCACCCTGACCCGCGAGCCGACCAGGGTCCATCGGGACAATCCCCCATCACGTCGTGGGGGCCTCGTCCCGAGGCGGCGACCGGACGAGCCGGTCAGCGCAGGACGACGACGGAATCGCCTGTGGCCAGAGCCAGCGCATCAGGCTCGTCAACTCGTCGCTCACGATGAAGTCGTCGGCACCGATCGATGATGATCTCGAGCGTCGTCTCCGCCCCGAGGAACTCGTCGATCTCCGACGTCGCTGCGACCCTTGCGCAGACCTTCGATCCGCTGATCGACCGCGTTGGCGATGAGACCGATGAGGCTGCCGGCGATGAAGATCCCGGCCAGGGTGATCACGAGACCGAGGAGGCGCGCCCACCAGCCGCTGTCCCCGGCGAACGTCCCGGCATCGACGATTCGCAGCATCGCCTGCCACAGCGCCTCGCCGAACCCGAGTTCCTCACCGTCGTTCACCCCGGACAACCCGGTGATCGCCAACACGATGGCCGCGATGACCACCACGACGAGGGTCAGCAGACCGAGCCATCCGATGACCACCGACGGCCCACGGGACAGCGCCGAGTCGAACCAGTACTCGAGGCGTTGGCGAAGCGTGTAGTCGGGTGTGGGCCGCCCACTCGAACCGCTGCAGGACCGGCTGTCTCGAGCCACGTGTGTTCCGCCTTGTCGGGGCCCGACCGCATGTCGAGCGATGCGACGCCAGCGCCTCGCGCTCACGCCATCGCGTGGGATGCGGCAGTCGCCTTGATCACCAGGAGATGCTCGACGAGGGTGATCAGCGCGTGCTTCACGGAGTTGCGTTCACGTGCGTCGATCTGGACGACCGGGACATGGGAACCGAGCGACAACGCTTCGCGGACCTGTTCGGCCGTCCCCACGGGCGAGTGCTCGAAGCCGTTGGTGGCGATCACGAACGGCAGACCCTTGCTCTCGAAGTAGTCGATCGGCGCATGACTCTCGGCCATCCGGGCGGTGTCGACGAGGATCACCGCACCGAGCGCTCCGAGCGACACCTGGTCCCACATGAAGGCGAAGCGCCTCTGACCGGGCGTCCCGAACAGGTAGATCACGATCTCCTCGCCCACGGCGATGCGGCCGAAGTCCATCGCCACGGTCGTCGAGGTCTTCGTCGCGACCTTGCTGGCATCGTCGTGCGGCGCGGCCGCAGCGGTCATCGACGCCTCGGTGGACAGCGGGCTGATCTCCGACACCGCGCCGACGAAGGTGGTCTTTCCGACGCCGAAGCCGCCGGCGATCACGATCTTCGCCGACTGGGTCGTGCGCGCGGAGACCGCGAAGCCGGTGCTCGGTGCCGCAGGGGCAGCAGGGGTGTGAGAAGTCGTCACGGGTTCACCATCACAGGAGTTGAAGGGCGGTTCGGATCTTGTACAGCAGGTCGATGTCGCTCGAGTCGACGGTCGTCCCGGCGGTCAACAGACCGGCGGCGACCATCTCACTGGCGATCACCACCGCTGCACGGAGTGGGATCATCAGGTGGGCCGAGACCTCGGCGATGGACATCGGCCCGACGAGCAGGTCTCGGACTCGTTGATGCTCGCGGCGGCACGCGACGGGTCGGGCGTCGAGCGTCATCGTGACCGACACCACCGTTTCGATCGGCAGTTCCTGCACGGTCGCCCGGGTCCGGCCACGGGTCAGCATGAACCCGCGGACGAGTTCGTCGTCGACGTCGGGAGCCCCCGATGCGTCGACGTCGCCGATCCCCCGACCCGACTGCACGGTCACAAGCCGAGTGCGCCCTTCAGGCGGTCGACCACGTCGGGCGACAGGGCTTCACCGAGCTGTCGCGACAGTCGGGTCATCTCGTAGCCGACGAGCCCGAGGTCGGAGTTGCGATCGGCGACCACGCCGAGCGACGCAGTGGCCGACACGCGGCTCAACAGGATCCACCCGTTGCTCGCCTCGATGATCTGACGCTGCATCGCGCCGATCCCGAAGAGTTCGACCGAGCTGTCGGTGAGGCTGGCGAGGCCGGAGGCGATCGCTGCGAACGTGTCATGGCGTGCCGAGTCGACGCCTCCCGACGCAGCGAGGTGCATGCCGTCGGCCGACACGGTCTGCGCGAATCGGACCCCTTCGGTCTCCTCGACGAACCGGTTCAGGACGAAGTCGAGGTCGGTCGACGACACCATGACGGGGGCGGGCGCAGTCGGCTGCACCGTGGCAGCCGTGGGAGGTGCACCGGCGATGTACGACGGGGACGCCGTGGGCGACGCAGGTGCGGGGTGGGTCAGGTCGGTCATGTCAGTTCTCCTGGTCGGCGCGGCGCGTGCCGCTCTGGAAGCCCGACAGGTGGAAGCGGATCTCGTCGGGGTCGGCGTTGGGAGCCGTGAGCGGAATGTTCGGAGCTGCCGTGAGCGGCTCGTCGGCGGTGCGGGGGATCTCGAGCGTCATCTGCCCGGAGAACATCGACGCCAACGAGGTGTCGGGCAGGCTGACTCCCGGGGTGCGGCGGGCGGAACCGAACGCCGACAGCGCGCCTTCCACGGCGTCGGCCGCCGAGGACCTGGCCGCGGCGAGATCGGCCGACGCTGCGGCGTGCGTCGATGACGATTCAGCGGCGGGCGTGGGACGTGGGGCAAACTCCCGTTGGCGTGGGTCGATCTGGTCGATCGGCGGATAGTCGAACGACGACGTGGCGGGCGGAACCGCCAGTCGTGCCAGCGACTCGGCCCGATCGACCGGAATCGTCGGAAGCGAAGCGGCCGGCGCAGGCACCACCGGAGACGAGCCGACCGGAGACGAGACGACCGGCGACACCACGGGTTCGAGCCGGAGAGGCGGGATCGAGGCAGCGGCTGGTGCAACCGTCGGTGGGACGGGGGTGACGGTGGGCGACACGACCGAAGAGGGCACCGTCGGAGCGATCTCGACCACCCGCGGCGCAGCGGCCACGTTCGGCGGGGCGGCCACGGCTGCATGCACATGCACCGGTTCCGAGTCGAGCGACTCCGATGCCGGAACGGACTCCGGGCGACGGACTTCGTGGACGACGCTCGTCCAGGACGGGCGACTGGATTCGACCGTGGAATCGTTGTCGGTGGCATTGCCGTCGGGGGCAAGATCGTCGAGGCCGACGCGCCCCGAGGAGGTCTCCGGGGAGGCGGAGCGAGCGAACGCAGGCTCGGCTGAGACGAGCTCGTGGGACGGCGCCTGGCCGACCGCCATGTGAGCGGTCGTTGACGCTGCGGCGTCGCCGGAGGCAGCGAGCGCGGCCGGGGCGAGCCGATCGACGAGTTCGTCGGCGGCGAGCACCACGGCGCCGAGCGGGAGGAGGACATCCGCGACGACGCCCTGCCCGCCGAGCCCGGTGGTGAGCCGGACGTCGATCCCGTGGCGGGCGGCGAGGCGACCGATCACGTAGTGGCCGAGGAACTCCGAGGGCGTCTCGTCCTCCGCGCCCGCCCGCCAGATGCGGTCGTTCGCGTCGGCGAGTTGGGTCTCGGTCATCCCGATGCCCGAATCGCTCACCGACACCAGGTGATCGTCACCGATGCGGCGCAGCGTGACGTCGACGATGCTCGACGGTGGTGAGAACGTCAGTGCGTTCTCCACCACTTCGGCGAGCAGGTGGGTCAGGTCGGCGACCACGTCACCGTGGATCTGGAAGTCGTCGGCGGCGAGGATCTCGACACGCTCGTATCCCTCGACCTCCGACAGCGCAGCTTGTGCGACGTCGTAGACCTCGACGGGCCGGTCCCACTTGCGGGACTGTGACGCCCCGGCGAGGACGAGCAACGATTCGGCGTTGCGACGCATACGCGTCACGACGTGGTCGATCTCGTAGAGCCCGGCGAGCTTGTCGGGGTCGTTCTCGTTGCGCTCCAGGTTCGTGAGTCGCTTCAGCAGTCGGTTGACGAGGCGCTGGTTGCGACGACCCAGGTTGACGAACATGTCGGCCACCACTCGGCGCGACCCGGCCTGCTCGGCTGCGAGTTGAACAGCGGTGCGGTGCATGTCGTTGAACGCATGGACCAGGTCGCCGATCTCGTCGTTCGCATCGGCGACCAGGTCGGTGGTGGTCGGCGCTTCGTCGAGGTCGCCGTCACGCATCGCGGACACCACGTAGGGCAGTTCGACCTGCGCGATGTGCTGGGACTGCTCGGTGAGCCTCTGGAGCGGGGAGCGGATGGACCGGTAGAGGAGGCGGAGGATGAGACCGGCGATGATCAGCATCCATGCGCCGGCCAGGAGCACGAGGACGAGGCTCGTGGTGGCGGCGGTCTCCGTACTCTCGGCTTGAGCACGGATCGACGCGACGACGCCATCGCTCAGCTCGGCGAACTGTGCGCTCACGACACCGCTGGAGCGGTTGACCGCGGCGATGTCCTCGACGGGTGAGACACCCGGGGTGGCGTTCTGGGCGGCGACACGGATGTCCTCGTACTCGGATCCGGCGACGCTGCGTCGCCCTGCGGAGATCTCCGTGACGAGGTCCGGCGCACCGTAGTCGTAGATCAAGCTCCGGCTGACGTCGGTCCGGGTGAGTTGTTCGCGGAAAGCTGTGAGCACTCCGTCGGTGACGAGCGAGGCCGGGGTCGTGGCGAGCTGCAGCATCGCCGAGACCTCCTCGGCGTAGTCGGAGCGGAGTCGTTGGACATGATCGAAGTCGATGAGCAGCCGGGTCGTCTCGACGTCGACGACGGCACTTTCGTCGAAGACGAAGTCCTCGACGATCTGGGTCGGCAGTGCGTTGAGGCGGCCGAGCGCCCGAGGGGCCGTGTCGGACATCCCCTCGGCCGTGACGACCGAACCGCCGTCGATGAAGGCCTCGGCCTGAAAGCGCAGCGCGATGTCGGACGGTCGGTTCCCGAGGAACTCGCGGATCCGGACGAGACCGGTCTGACGAATGTTCGCGCGCCCCACCAGGTCCTCGGCGAGGCCGAGCGATGGGTCCTGGACGCGTGCGAACGCACTGTCGCTGGCGGTTCGTGCAGCAGCGAGCTGTGCGCTGGTCGCCGTTGGATCGTTGGTGACGATCGATTCGGTGCCGACGGCGTTCGAGTAGCCGGCGATCGCCTCGAGGCGGGCGGCCTCGTCCTGTTGGGACGCTGCGATCCGTCGACGGTCGACCGAGTCGCTGACGCGTTCGCCGATCAGGATGGTGACGAGCAGCATCGGCAAGACCAGCGCAATGACCAGCTTCAGACGCAACGGCAGAGCTCTGAGTGACAACGTGACTCCTCGGTCGACGAGCGGGACATGGCCGGAGCCACGCCGTGGGGACACCAAGACATCGGGAGGTCAGAGAAAACCTTGAGGGACTTCGCGAACAAGTCAGACGACCTGTCGCGACGTGCGCGATGGGTCCGAACCAGATCCGACACCAACGGTCACACCGGCCGGCCACGACGGATCGACCATTTTCGGGCCATGATCTGGGCGGGGAGCACACCGGGGAGTTCCCAGATGGCCTTCCGGAACTTCTGAGGCAGGAACTTCTGAGGTCGACGCGAGAAGATGTGAACGAGATGCACGAGATGAACACCGATCCGACCACAGGGACGGAATGCGCCCACTGCGGCGGTACGTGGACCAGCGAGAAGGTGATCACGGGATGAATCTCTGGCGCCTGATCAAGAGCCACCTCGGCCCGTACCGCCGACTCCTCTGGATCGTCCTCGTACTCCAGGCGATCCAGACCGCGGCCGCCCTGACCCTGCCCACCCTCAACGCGGACATCATCGACAACGGTGTCCTCCAGGGCGACAACGGCTACATCTGGAAGACGGGCGGGATCATGCTCGGCTTCAGCCTGGTGCAGATCGTGTTCGCCGTCGCAGCGGTCCGCTACGGCGCCCAGGCGGCGATGAGCTTCGGACGCGATCTGCGACGAGACATCTTCCACCAGGTCAACAGCTACTCGGCTCAGGAGGTCGGCCGGTTCGGCGCCCCGTCGCTGATCACCCGCATCACCAACGACGTGCAACAGGTGCAGATGCTCGTCGTGCTGGCGTGCACGATGATGATCGCTGCGCCGATCACCATGGTGTTCGGCATCGTGTTCGCGATCCGCGAGGACATCGGTCTGTCGGTGATCATGCTCGTCGCGATCCCGATCCTGATCTGCGTCCTCGCCGTGATCATCACGCGGATGGTCCCGACCTTCCAGGTCATGCAGGTCAAGGTCGACCGGGTGAACCAGGTGCTGCGCGACCAGATCACCGGCATCCGTGTCGTTCGTGCTTTCGTCCGCGAACCCGAGGAGGTCGAGCGCTTCGCCGGCGCCAACGACGATCTGACGGCGACCTCACTGCGTGCCGGGCGATTGATGGCGCTGATGTTCCCGACCGTCACGCTGTTCATCAGCATCTCCAGCGTCGCCGTGCTGTGGCTCGGCGCCGCACGCATCGACTCGGGCGACATGGAGTTGGGCTCGGTCGTCGCCTACCTCAGCTACCTCGTCCAGGTCCTCGTCGCCGTCGTGATGCTCACGTTCATGGTCTCGATGATCCCGCGCGCTGCGGTGGCGTCGGAGCGCATCGTCGAAGTGCTGGACACCCACTCGTCGGTGACGCCTCCCTCGTCCCCGGTGACGGAGGTCCGGTCCCACGGCACGGTCGACTTCACCGACGTCGGCTTCACCTATCCGGGAGCGGGCAGCCCCGTGCTGACCGACGTCTCCTTCACCGTTCGCCCCGGCCGCACGACCGCGATCATCGGGAGCACCGGCTCCGGCAAGTCGACGCTCGTCGACCTCGTCCCCCGCTTG
>JBBSOH010000143.1:0-9666 GCA_038259945.1 Acidimicrobiales bacterium | reverse complement strand
GCGTCGAAAGCGGGTGTCGTGGCGCTCGGTCGGATCGCCGCACAGGAGTTCGGGCCACACGGGGTCACGGTCAACTCGATCTGCCCGGGGTACGTACTGACCGACATGGGAGCGGACACGCGCAACGACGAACAGGTCGCGAGCTGGACGGCGATGAGCCCCCTGGGTCGGCTCGCCGACGTGGACGACATCGCGTCGTTGGTCACATATCTTGCGTCCGACGGTGCCTCGTACATCACGGGTCAGGCGCTGAACGTGACGGGAGGAATGTGCACGAACTGATCGACCCCGACGTGGTCGCCAAGACCCAGCAGGGGATCCACTTCCACGGTGTGTCCAAGTGGTTCCGCCGCAAGGGTCAGTTGACGCATGCGCTCTCGCGCATCGACCTCGACATCGAACCGGGATCGTTCGTGAGTCTGATCGGACCGTCCGGGTGCGGCAAGTCGACACTGCTGCGGCTCGCCGGCGGACTGCTCGAAGCCGACCGAGGCACCGTCGTGGTGCAGGGGGAGACCCCGGCCCAGGCACTACAGCGCAAGCACTACGCCTTCGTTCCCCAGCAGCCCGCGCTGATGCCGTGGCGAACCGTTCGACGCAATGTCGCCCTGCTCGGCGAGACCAACAGGAAGGCGCGCATGAAGGGCGTCTCGAAGGAGGCCCAGCTCGAACTGATCGAGCAGATGGGACTCACCCCGTTCCTCGACGCCTACCCACGCGAGCTGAGCGGCGGCATGCAACAGCGCGTCAGCATCGCCCGGGCGTTCGCTCTCGGCGCACCGTTGATGCTGATGGACGAACCGTTCTCCGCACTCGACGAGATCACGCGCGCCGACATGCGGTATCAGCTTCTCGCGCTGTGGGAGCGGGTCGGTTGCACGGTCGTGTTCGTCACCCATTCGATCCCGGAAGCCGTGATCCTGTCCGACCGGGTGGTGGTGCTCGGCGCCCGTCCGGGGCGCGTCACCGACGTGATCGACGTCGGCCTCGCCCGACCGCGCTCCGACGCGCAGGAGGACTCCGATGAGTTCCATGCCGGCGTGGCGGCGGTTCGCCAGGCACTGAAAGCCGGGTGGGACTGACGTGACCCAGATCCACGACGCGACCGGGTTGGCGGCCGATGTGATCCTCGGCGACGGTGACGGCGACGCCGGTGATGACCTGCCGCCACCCGAGGAACGACACAGGGTCAGGGCCGCGCTGCTCACGATTGCCCCGATCCTCGGCCTGGCGTCGGTGTTCCTCGGCTGGGAGGCGTACGTGCGGATCATGGATCTGCGCCCCCTCACGCTTCCGCTGCCGTCGAACATCTTCATCCACGTGTTCGACAACCCCGGCTTCTACTGGGAGAACGGGCTCGTCACGCTGAAGGAAGCCGCGATCGGATTCGTGCTCGCGTTCGTCGCTGCGGTCGTCGTCGCCAGCATCATGGCCCACTCGCGGTTCATGGAGCGCGCCGGCCTCCCGGTGATCGTGCTCGTCCAGTCCACCCCGATCGCCGTGCTCGTCCCGGTGTTCCTGCTCTGGTTCGGTTTCTCACCGTGGCCGAAGATCCTCACTGCGGCACTGTTCGCGTGGGTGCCGTTCGTCGCCAATGCGCTCACCGGGCTGCGGGCGATCGACCCGGACACGCACGAACTGCTGCGCTCGACCAGCGCCAGTTCGTGGGAGATCTTCTGGCGGCTGCGCGTGCCGCATGCGCTGCCGTACCTGTTCTCCGCAGCCCGTATCTGCATCGGCCTTGCTCTCGTCGGTGCGGTCATCGGGGAGTTCTTCAACTCCAGCGAAGGTCTCGGCAATGCCGCTCGCGTCGGTCAATCCCAGCCGGCACTGAACGAACAACTGTGGGGCAGCGTCTTCGTCCTGGCGTTCGTCGGCGTCGTCGGTGTGCTTCTCCTCGCCACGATCGAGCGTCGCGTGCTGCGCTGGCACCCGTCCCAATCCCTCGTGTGATGAAGCCAGCCCTGTGATGACGACACCGGTCGGAATGGAGTCCTGATGGAGTACCGCACGCTCGGACGAACCGGCATCAGCGTGTCGCGCTTCGGGCTGGGCACCATGGTGATGGGCGCATGGGGGAACACGGATCATGCTGCGTGTTCGCGCATCGTGAACCGGGCGCTCGACGCCGGCATCAACCTCGTCGACACCGCCGACGTCTACGCGTTCGGGGAGAGCGAGGAGATCGTCGGCGCAGCCATCTCGGGACGGCGCGACGACGTCGTGCTCGCGACCAAGTTCCACAATCCGATGGGCGACGACCCGAACCGGCGGGGCAACTCGCGCCGTTGGATCAACACCGCTGTGGACGACAGCCTGCGTCGACTGCAGACCGACCGGATCGACCTGTACCAGGTGCATCGACCCGACCCGACCACCGACGTCGCCGAGACCATCGACGCGCTCACCGACCTCGTGCGTGCCGGCAAGATCCTGGCGTGGGGCACGTCGACGTTCCCAGCCGCCGACATCGTCGAAGCGTGCTGGGCCGCCGAGCGTCGTGGCGTCGCCCTCCCGCATTCGGAGCAGCCGCCGTACTCGATCCTGTGTCGCGGCATCGAGCATGACGTGCTTCCGACCTGTCGCCGGCACGGAATCGGGACGATCGTGTGGTCGCCGCTGTCGGGCGGATGGTTGACGGGCAAGTACCGGCGTGGCGTGAGCGCACCGGAGGCGTCGAGAGCCGCCACGAACCCCGATCACTTCGACGGCGGGAACAACGACAAGTTCGACGCCGTGGAGCGTCTCGCTCCGATCGCCTTCGAGGCCGGGCTGTCGATGACGCAACTCGCGCTCGCCTGGGCGGTGGAGCACCCGGCCGTCACGAGTGCGCTGATCGGGCCGCGCACCGAGGAACAACTGGAGGACCTGCTGACCGCCACCGACGTGACGCTGTCTTCCGACGTCCTCGATGCCATCGACGACGTGGTCGCGCCGGGAGTCGACGTGAACCCGGCCGACACGGGTTGGGTGTCGCTCGGACTCGACGCCGCAGCACGCCGCCGCTGAAGATCACGAGCCGATCCTCGTCACGCACACCGGACAACGCCCGCATTCAGACCCCGAGCTGATGGTGACGCCCTCAGTTCCCTGGTGCGACGAACGTGAATGGCAAGCCATTTCCCATCCCGTCCACCCGGAGCCGACCCATCCCTGCGTCCCGTCTCGCACCGACCACAGCCGCCAGGCGCCAGCTGCAACTGACCGACCGTCGGCGAGAGCGGGCGTCGTCAGCGGGCGCTGCCGTCGAACGTCTTGTCCCGGCCGGCCACCCGCCGAGTCGCAGATGCACGTCGCCGATCGAGCAGGACGCTCGGATCGCCTGACAACGGCTCGTCGATCATGCCGGATCGGTCAGCGCATCGGCGAGCGCGACGATGGCGCGATTGGCGCTCAGGGATCGACGGGTGACGAACTCGATGCGACGCTCGATCGGCAGTTCGATCCGGTCGGCGACGGTGAGGTCGTCGGGGAGGTCGGCCAGAGCCAGTTCGGGAAGCAGCGAGACGGCGCCACAGGTTCGGATCACGTCGAACGTGATGCGGTGGTCATCGGTCTCCGCGATCACCTTCGGCACGAATCCGGTGTCGTGGCACAGTTGGCGCAGTGCGTGGCCGATGGGGCTCGTCGGCCCGGCGATCACCCACTCGGCCTCGCGGTATGCGTCGAAGGTGTCGTGGAGTCGGTCGGGACGGGCGACGAGGCGGATCGGCTCGACGCGGATGGGTGTGCGTTCGATTTGGCGCAGTCCGGGTCGCAGCTGGTGGGCGTAGCCGTCGATGATCGCCGCGTCGACGGTGCGCGAGGCCACCGCTTCGAGGGCGTGTTCGGATTCTGCGTCGACGATCGTCATGTCGATCGTCGACGCGAGTCGCTCGCGCAGAGGGAGGAGGATCTCGATGATCGCCGTCGGGAACGCAGCGACGACGAGTGGTGTCGCCGTCGCGCCCGCGGAGGGGTCGACGTCGTCGAACGCTGTGCGCACGGCGTCGAGGATCTCTCCGGACCGTACGGCGAGGAGTTGCCCAGCCGAGGTGAGGCTGACGCCCCTGTTGGATCGTTCGACCAGCGGAGTCCGTGCTTCTCGTTCGAGCGTGGAGAGCTGCTGCGACACCGCCGACGGCGTGTAACCGAGCACCCGGGCAGCGCCTGCGATCGTTCCCGATGACGCGATCGCGTCGAGGATGGTGAGACGTTCGAGCGTCGTGGGCACCATCAGTTCAGCTTATGTCCAGCGTCACTGATCGTCGCTTTCCAAGAATGGGCGCTGGTGTCACGATCGACGGATGCCGCAGCTGTTCTCGTCGCCTCCGCCGTCGGATCGAACGTGGATGAGTCCACAGGCCGTGGCGCGTGAGGCGCAGATTCGCACGTCGCTGGAGTCGACGGATCTGGACGAGGTCGATCGTCGCATCTTCGATCTGGTCGAGCGGAACCGCGAGATCCACGACCGCGAGTGCATCAACCTGAACCCGGCTTCCAACGTGATGAACCCGCGTGCGGAGGCCGTGCTGTCGTGTGGCCTGACGACCCGGGCCTCGCTCGGTCACCCCGGCGACAAGTACGAGATGGGCCTCGAAGCGATCGAGGAGATCGAGGTCATCGCGACCGAGCTCGCTCGAGCGGTCTTCCACGCCGAGTACGCCGAACTCCGGGTCGGGTCGGGTGCCCTGGCGAACCTCTACGCGTTCATGGCGACGTGCGAACCCGGTGACTCGATCGTCGTTCCCCCGGCCGAGATCGGCGGCCACGTCACCCATCGCAGAGCGGGCGCCGCAGGGCTCTACGGACTCGACATCCACGAGTATCCGATCGACCCGGCCACGTTCAGCGTCGACCTCGACGGCCTCGCCGAGCTGGTCGAGCGGATCCGGCCGAAGCTGATCACGGTCGGCACGAGTCTGAACCTGCTCCCCCACCCCGTTGCCGAGATCCGCACGATCGCCGATCGGGTCGGATCCAACGTGCTCTTCGACGCAGCCCACGCGTGCGGGATGATCGCCGGTGGCGTGTGGCCCAACCCTCTCGACGAAGGCGCCGACCTGATGACGATGAGCACCTACAAGAGCCTGGGCGGCCCGGCCGGCGGCATCGTGCTCACCAACCGGTCGGACCTCGCCGGCCGAATCGACGCGATCGCGTACCCGGGCCTGACCGCCAACTTCGACGTTGCCGTCACCACCGCCCTGGCGATCACCCTGCTCGACTGGCTCGAAGTCGGCGCCGACTACGCGAACGCCATGGTCGCCAACGCCGTGGCGCTCGCTTCCGCACTCGACGCCCTCGACGTCCCGGTCCACACCACCGGGGGCCGGCACACCCGCTCACACCAACTCGTCGTGGACGCCCGCGGATGGGGTGGCGGTGCCGAGGCCGCCGTGCGGCTCCGTCGCGGCAACCTGCTGGCGAGCGCGATCGGCCTTCCCGGCGACGAATCGGCGGGGCTGCGGTTCGGAACTCCCGAGATCACCAGGATCGGCATGACCACCGCCGACATGCCCGAACTCGCCGCTCTCATCGCCGCCGGGCTCCACGACCCCGACGCTGTCGCCGGCCCCACGAGCGAACTGCGACGACGCTTCGACACGGTCCACTTCGTCCGCGACCCCGGGAATCCGTCTCGCACGCCCGGCCATGGACCCGAAGAACCTCCCGACAACCAGCCCGACGATCGACCCGGATCAGAGCAGGGAGCCCACCGATGACATCGACCGTCGACACCGACGCGAACGCCCTCACCACCGACCAACTCGAAGCGTTCGCGAACGACGGATTCGTCGTGCTTCCCGACCGGTTCGGGGCCGACGAGGTCGCTCGGATCAACGAGGCGTTCTCGCTCCTCGCGGCGCAGGACTGTCCGGAGAACATCCGCGAGAAGTCGAGCGGTGTCGTGCGGACTGCCATGGGGCTCCACCTCCGTCACCCACTGTTCGCACAGCTCGTGAACGACGACCGCCTGCTTGCGCCGGCACGACAGATCCTCGGCCACGACGAGATCTACGCCCAGCAGGTGAAGGTGAACGCGAAGCAGGCGTTCACCGGCGAGCAGTGGCAGTGGCACTACGACTTCGCCACGCATCACCACGAGGACGGCGTCCCCGAGCCGATCGCACTCAACATCCACATCTTCCTCGACGAGGTGACCGAGTTCAACGGGCCGCTCGTGTTCGTCCCCGGATCCCACGTCGACGGCCCCGCCCCGACGTCGCTCGACACCGAGACGACCAGCTTCCCGCTGTGGACCGTCGGACCCGACGTGGTCGCGCCGCTCGCCGAACGCAACGGCCTCTCATCGCCGAAGGGACTTGCGGGCACGGTGTTGATCTTCGGCGACACCCTGATCCACGGATCGCCGTCGAACATGTCCCCGTGGCAGCGCCGCATCTTCTCGCTGATCGTCAACCCGATCGGCAACCGGCAGCGAACGCAGCGACGTCCCGATCACTTCCACCACCGGGACACGACCCCACTCGGCGGGGTCGCCGTGCCGACCTGAACCGCTGTCCAGCCGTGATGGCTTCCCCGAGGCGTACCGAGCGGTGCGGGGGCCCGGGTACGGCTTCAGGCGCCGAGACGGGCGTCGCGAACCAGACGACGGTGGCGTTCGGCGGCTTCGATCGCCAGTGCCGGGCGATCCACCAGGGTCGCCTCGCCGTCCTGCACGACCATCCGGCCCGACGCCATCACGTGGGAGACGCTGCGTCCGTCGCTCGCCCACACCAGTTGCAGCACGGGGTCGGGCGACAGCGGCACCCACTCGGGTCGCGTGGTGTCGACGAGCACGATGTCGGCCCGCTTGCCCACCGCGAGCGAGCCGATCTCGTCACCCATGCCCAGCGCCTGTGCGGCGCCGAGGGTCGCGTGGTGCAACGCTGCATGTGCACCGAACACGGTCGGGTCCATCGCCATGTCCTTGGCGAGCCCGGCGGCGAGCGCCGTGGCGCCGAGAACGTCGATGGCGTCGCCGGCGTTCTCGGCATCGCAGCCGATGGCAACCCGCCCGCCTCGCCGGATGAACTCGATGTGGCGGCCGGCGCGGGTGACACCCTGGCCGAGACGGAGGTAGGCCCAGGGGCAGTAGGCGATCGCCGTGTCGGTCGCGAGCAACCGGTCCAGTTCGTCGTCACCGAGGTGGACCCCGTGGCCCAGGAGCACGTGTGGCCCGAGAGCACCCAGGTCGTCGAGATGAACGGCCGGTCGCTTGCCGGTGCGCTCGAGGTAGCTCGCCGTGTCACTGTCGGAGGGCGACAGATGGAACGTGATCCCGCAGCCGATGTCGCGCGCCAGGTCGCTCGCGGCCACGACGAGTTCGTCGCTCATCAGGTCGTGGCCGACGAGCGTGACCCATCCGCGGACTCGTGGGTGGTCGGCCGTGAGGCGTTGCACCTCGCGCTGACGGTCGAGCACCTCGCTCACCGTTCCTGCCCACGGCTCGCCTGCCACGTCCCAGCCCCACGATCCGAGCGTGCCGCCCACGCCGACGGCATCGAAGCCGGCCAGCACCCGCTCGGGGTGCGCGACCGTGCCGGCCTCGACGGTGAAGGTGACGCCGTTGCACACCGACTCGACGAGCGAGAGCGTCGCAGACAGTTGGTCGTCGCCTCCGGTGTGTGCTGCGTGTGCGGGTACCGCCCATTCGAAGATCGACCGACCTGGCTCCAGGTCGTCGGGGATCATCGAGCGGATGATCCGGTCACCAGTGAGGTGCTGGTGTGCGTTGATCAGACCCGGGAGGGCGAGGTGGCCGGGCCCGCCGACGATCACCGCATCCGGGTGGGCCGCTCGCAACTCGCCGGCCGCTCCGACGGCCACGATCCGGTCGCCCGACACAGCGATGGCGCCGTCGGACAGTGGCTCGGCCCCTGGCTCCATCGTGAGGACCGTGTCGGCCAGGATGATCGTGTCGACCGCAGCGCTCGGCACGTTGGATCGGGTTGCAGTGCTGCCGTCGGCCATCGGCTCGGGGACGTCGTCCGCAGGGTTCGCGCTCATGACGTTATGGTAAGACCATCAGACCAAGGGGGTCGGATCGATCGGCGGACACCGGTGCAGACTACGACCCGACCCGCGCCCACTGCAGGAGCCCACGACACATGCTGATCGAGAACGAAGCGCTGCTCGACCACTGGTACGTGGTCGCGGAGTCCACCGACGTGGACGATGCGCCGCTGGCCGTCACCCTGCTCGGTCGTGACCTCGTCGTGTGGCGATCGACATCCGGGAACGTCGTCGCCGCACCCGACCGCTGCCCGCACCGCGAAGCCCCGCTCAGCCAGGGGACCGTGCACGACGGGTGCGTCGTGTGCCCCTACCACGGTTGGAAGTTCGGCGACGAGGGCCGCTGCGTGGAGGTTCCCTCCTCCGGCGCCGGCCGGCCGGTGCCCCCCGCCGCCCACCTGCCCACCGTCCGGGCGACGGAACGGTACGGCCTGGTCTGGCTGTGCCTCGGCGAACCGACGACCGACATCCCGTTCATGGCCGCCGAGGACGACGAGGCGTACCGACGGATCAACACCGGCGTCGACGTGTGGACCACGTCGGCCACACGGATGACCGACAACTTCCTCGACATCTCGCACTTCCCGTACGTGCACATCGGCACGTTCGGCATCGCCCAGAACACCGACGTCCCCAAGATCGAGATGGAACAACTCGACGACGACTTCTTCGGCTATGCGTACGAGGTCGACGTCCGCAACGAGGACGGTGCCGCTGCGTCGGGCCTCGACGATGCGGTGATCACGCGCAGGATGAGCACCGGGTTCCACCTGCCGTTCACGGTCCGCAGCACGATCCACTACGAGACCGGGCTCGACCACCTGATCCTGCTGTGCTCCACCCCGATCGACGACGTCACGTCGTATTTCACGTTCGTGATCTGGCGCAACGACGACTTCACCGTCCCCGGCGAAGAGGTCATCGTGTTCGACCGTGCGATCGGCGCCGAGGACAAACTGATGCTCGAGAAGGTCAAGGGCGTGCTGCCCCTCGATCAACGAGCGACCGTCAGCGTGCAGTCCGACAAGCCGTCGGTCGAATGGCGCCGCCGCCTCGCCGACCTCCTCGCCTGACACGAGATCCCACCCCGGTCACCTGGTGACATCGATCCCGGATGGATGTCACCAGGTGACGACCACAGCCCTCGTCAGTCGAGCGTGATCTTGATCGCGCAGTCGACGCCCGAGCCCTTGCCGAACAGCTTGGCGATCTTGCCGAAGAGTGTGATCCCTGCGAACTGGAGCCCGTACTTCTTCTTCACGATGCTCCTGGCGCGCTCCGCTTCGACACCCGTGACGATCTCGGCGGTGCCGGTCACGGCGATGCTTCCCTCGGTGACCACACCGCGCGAGTTGCACGGCTGCACGGTGACCTTCGGATCGTTGCCGATGCGCTTCACCTTGAAGCTCGACGACGCCGTGGTGAACCCGATCGTGCCGTCGCCGAGATCGGCGATCCACACCGGTGTCGAGGCGGGCGTCCCGTCCTTGCGGAACGTGGTGAGGCTGACGTACTTCTCGTCGGTGATGGGCATGGCGGCAGTGTGTCACGCGGCGCACAGCCCTGCGTCCGAACGGATTCGCGCCGTAACCTGGAACGCATGAGCATCGCAACGGCTCCCGTCGCCCTCCCTCAGGCCAACGAACCCTGTTGGTGTGGCAGCGGACG
>JBBSOH010000142.1:0-9667 GCA_038259945.1 Acidimicrobiales bacterium | reverse complement strand
CGGTCGAGGCTGCGACGACGGGGACGCCCGCGCCGTACAGACGTGCAACGAGTTCGCCGCCACTCGCGACGAGTTCCGACATCGCGGCAACGTCGCCCGAGCGCATGACGCCGAGGTCGAAGCCAGCGGAGAACTTGCCTTCTCGTCCGTGCAACACCATCGAGGTGATCTCGGCGTCCTCCTCGGCCTCGTCGACGGCGGCGGTCACCGCGGCGATGATCTCCATCGACAAGGCGTTGGCCTTGTCGTCGTCGACGTGGCAGACGAGCACCCCGCCGTCACGTCGTTCGGTCGAGACTTGATCGGTGGTCATTCCCTGACCGTATTGCGACGGTGACCCCGGTTCGCAATGGACCCCGACCACGTCGGCGAATCGTCTCGCCCGATCACTCCGGCCACGTCGGCGAATCGTCTCACCGCGTCATCCCGGCCACGTCGGCGAATCGTCTCACCGGGTCGCCGCACATGCATTCCGAACCGTCTCATGACGTCCGAACGCCGGCGATCCGATCTGTCTCACCTGGCCGGTCCGAGTACGAAGCACCAGCTCACAGACACTGTCACGCACGATGTGACGATTCGGAGAGGACCACCCCGTGCCATGCGAGACGGTTCGGAACGCACGCTCAGCCTGGGAGCGAGACGATTCGGAACGCACGCTCAGGCTGGGTGCGAGACGATTCGGAACGCACGCTCAGGCTGGGAGCGAGACGATTCGGAACGCACGCTCAGGCTGGGAGCGAGACGATTCGGAACGCACGCTCAGCCTGGGAGTGAGACGATTCGGAACGAGCCGGATCGACCGCGCCGAGACGATTCGGCGATCCGTCAGGCGGGGCGGACGGTGATGCCGGCCTCGGCCATCGCGTGCTTCGCATCGGCGACCGTGTGCTCGCGGAAGTGGAAGATCGAAGCGGCCAGCACGGCGTCGGCCCCGCCCTCCACGACTCCGTCGACCAAGTGTCGGAGCGTGCCCACCCCGCCACTGGCGATCACGGGAACCGAGACGGCATCGGCGACGGCGCGGGTCAACTCGTGATCGAAGCCCTCACGCGTTCCGTCGCGATCCATCGACGTGAGGAGGATCTCCCCCGCCCCGAGTTCGACCGCTCGTGCGGCCCACTCGACTGCATCGATCCCGGTGGGCGTGCGCCCACCGTGCAGGTAGACCTCCCACCCGTCGGCCGGGAACTCCGGCGCCGGGCCGCCGACCTCACCATCCGGGCGTCGGCGGCGAGCATCGATCGCGCACACGACGCACTGGCTGCCGAACACCTCAGCGATCTCGGCGATCAATTCGGGGCGCTCCACGGCGGCGGTGTTGACGCTGACCTTGTCCGCGCCGGCGTGCAGCATCGTGCGGGCATCCTCCAGCGTGCGGATGCCACCGCCGACCGTGAACGGGATGTACACCTGCTCGGCCACCGCCCGGACCATGTCGATGGTGGTCTCGCGGTTGTCGCTCGATGCGGTGATGTCGAGGAACACCAGTTCATCGGCACCCTCGAGGTCGTACCGGGCGGCGAGTTCGACGGGGTCACCGGCATCGCGCAGATCGACGAAGTTGGTGCCCTTGACGACGCGTCCCTCGGTCACGTCGAGACAGGGGATGACACGGGCGACCTTCATCGTGCGCACCCGAACGCAGGTGACATCGAGAATCTCAGCGCCACACCGGGACCCACGACGTTCATCGCAACACCGCGAGTGCTTCGGCGACGGTGAAACGACCTTCGTAGAGCGCCTTGCCCGTGATCACCCCGCCGAGTCCGGGGATCTCGGCGAGTCGTGCGATGTCGGCCAGCGACGACACGCCGCCGCTGGCGATCACGGGACAGTCGGCCGCTGCAGCCGAGCGGGTCAGTCCGTCGACATCGGGTCCTTCGAGCATGCCGTCACGTCCGATGTCGGTGATCACGAAGACATCGGCGGTCGGGAACAGCCCGTATGCGTCGTCGAGACGCAGGCCGCTGCCTCGGGTCCACCCGTGGACGGCGACTTCGCCGGCACGGTGGTCGAGGCCCACCGCCACCTTCACCACGTCCGAGGCCGCAGCGACCAACGACGGGTCAGCCACGGCGGCCGACCCCATCACGACTCTGGCCACCCCGGCGTCAGCGAGTTGCTGCGCGTCGACGACGGTGCGCACCCCTCCCCCGGTCTGCACGCTGGCACGACCGGCCACCGCCGCTGCTACGGCATGGATGATCGGACGGTTGACCGGGTCGCCGGACTTCGCTGCGTCGAGGTCGACGATGTGGATCCACCTGCTCCCTGCCGCCGCGAAGCCCTCGGCGACGGCGACGGGATCGTCGCCGTACACCGTCTCGTCGTCGTAGTCACCCTGACGCAGGCGCACCACCTGGCCGCCGCGCAGATCGATGGCGGGGTACAGATCGGGCTTCATGCTGCACACTCCCGGACGAAGTTCGAGAGCATCGCCAGGCCTGGCTTGCTCGACTTCTCGGGATGGAACTGCGCAGCGAAGACGTTGCCACGACGGAAGGCTGCGTTCACCGTGATGCCGTAGTCGACCGTGGCTGCGACCATCGAGGCGTCATCCGGCACGCCGTGCAACGAGTGCACGAAGTACAACCAGGGCTCGTCGCCGAGACCCTCCAGCATCGGGTCGATCGCACCGGCCGCATCGGCCACGATGTCCAGCCGGTTCCACTGCATCTGCGGGATCTTGTAACCACCGGTACGTGGGATCCACCGGACGACACCGGGGATCACGTCGAGCCCGCGAGCCTCGGCGTTCTCCTGCGACGACGTGAACAACATCTGCATCCCCACACAGATGCCGAGAAACGGGCGCCCCGACGCGACGGCATCGAGTGTCGGCTGCTCCACCCCGGTCGCCCGCAGTGCGTCCATGCACGCTCCGAACGCTCCCACGCCGGGAAGGACCACGCCATCGGCGGATGCGATCACGTCGGGGTCGGCGGTCAATCGAGCGTCTCCACCGCACACCTCGAGGGACTTCTGTGCCGAATGGAGGTTGCCGATTCCGTAGTCGACGACTGCGATGACCGGTCGACTCATCTCGCGGCCTTCACGCCACGACTCGTCACAGCACGCCCTTGGTCGACGGCACGCCCGCGGTGTCCTCGACTCGCACGGCGTCACGCAACGCGCGAGCCAGACCCTTGAACGTTGCTTCGATCACGTGGTGGGTGTTGCGGCCACGAACCATCTCGACGTGCAACGTGATTCCCGCTGCGGTGGCGAACGACACGACGACGTGTTCGGCGAGCTGCGGGTCGAATGCAGGCGAGCCCAGTGCGAGCGATTCGGGCATCTCGACGTGCCACTCGACGTGTGGCCGGCCCGACAGGTCGAGTGCGACGTCGATCAGGGCTTCATCGAGCGGGTACCGACCACTGGCGAAGCGACGGACACCGGCCTTGTCGCCGAGCGCCTCGGCGAACACCTCGCCGAGCGTGATTGCGACGTCCTCGACGGTGTGGTGGGTGTCGATGTGGAGATCACCTTCGGCCTTGACCGTGAGATCGAAGCCGCCATGGCGTCCGATCTGGTCGAGCATGTGGTCGTAGAACGGGATGCCGGTCGAGATGTCGGTCGTACCGGTGCCGTCGAGGTCGATCGAAATCTCGATCGAGGTCTCCTTGGTCGTGCGCGAGCGGGATGCGGTGCGGGTCCGTGTCATGGGAAGTTCAGGCTTTCAGGATGTCGGCGATGGCGGTGAGGAATCGGTCGTTCTCGTCGGGCGTGCCGATGGTGACGCGCAGACAGTTCTCGAGTCGCGGCCAACCGGAGCAGTCGCGGACGAGGATGCTGCGATCGACGAGCTGCTGCCAGACGGTTGCGCCGGACATGCCGGTCGGGCGGAAGAGCACGAAGTTGGCCCCGGACTCGAACACGTCGATCGGCAGAGCCCGGAGCCCGGCGCTGATGCGGTCGCGTTCGGAGACGAGCAGCGCGACCCGCTCGTTCATGTCCTCGGTGAAGCGCAGCGCGACGCGACCTGCCAACTGTTTGACAGCGTCGAGGTGGTACGGCAGCACCACCTTGTCCAGTTCCGCGACGAGCCACGTCGGCCCGACCAGGTATCCGAGTCGGGCCCCGGCCATCGACCAGGTCTTGGAGAAGGTGCGGGTGACGACGAGGGGGCGCGACTCGTCGACCATGTCGAGCGCCGACCAGTCGGAGAACTGGGAGTAGGCCTCGTCGACGACGACCAACCCCGGCGCACATGCGAGCAACTGCTCGACGCGTTCGCGCGGCTCGACGAGACCGGTGGGGTTGTTCGGCGAGGTGAGGAACACGACATGCGGCTGGTGCTCGACGAGGACGCGGTCGACCTCGGCGGGGTCGAGTGTGAAGTCATCGCCTCGTTCACCTTCGACCACGGTGGCGCCGGTGACCCGGGCGATCTGTGCGTGCATCTGGTACGTCGGCTCGAACGTCGCGACGGTCCGACCCGGGCCGGCGTACGCGAGCAGGATGGTCTGGAGCACTTCGTTGGATCCGTTGGCGACGAAGACCTGAGCCGGGTCGACGCCGTGCATGTCTGCGATGTCGGTGCGCAGGGCGAGTGCGGCCCGGTCGGGGTACCGGTTCCAGTCGATCCTGCTGATCTCGGACGCGACGGCATCGGAGAACCCTGCGGGTGGCGGGAACGGCGATTCGTTGGTGTTCAATCGCACCTCGACGTCGACCTGTGCAGAGTGGTAACCCTCGAGCGCTCGGAGGTCGTCTCGGACGGGGATCACGACGAACGATGCTAGCGATGGGGCGCACCGGACCCGCGGGGCGTTACCGTCGCCGCATGGCCGCCTCGACGGAGTCCACCGCAGCCGAACTCGCGACGATTGCCGACAACATCGGCGAGTATCGCGCCCGGATCACCGCCCTCGCCGAAGCCCACATGGGGACGGATCGAGACGATCTGGTCGGAGCGATCCATGAAGCCGAGCGCCAGATCCGTGTGGCCGAGCGGGGCATCCTTCGGGCGGTGAAGCTCGCCTGACGCGGCAACGGCCCTCCCGAAGGAGGGCCGTTGCACGGCGCGACGCCGGGCGGCGGATCCCAGCAGTCGCGCGTCATCAGGTTGGCGGGAACCTGATCGCGGGAAGGCTAGTGGTTCGAACCCGACCACGCAAGGTCGCCCACCGTCACCCGCAGCGCCAGAACAAGCCGGTTCGCAGACCGGTGCTCCTCTCGCGCTGCCCCCACGTGCGAAGCAGCCGGAGGGGCCCCGTCGAGTCGTCGGCGATACCGTGCGAGCGTGCGTTCCCTCGAGATCAAGCGTGACATGGGTGACGACGACATCGCCGAAGTGACCCACCTTCTCGACGCCGCTGCTCGGGCCGACGGGCGCCGCCCGCTGTCCGACCATCTGTACCTCGATCTCGTGAGCGGTGGGCTCGACGGGTTCGCCGGTCTGCTCGCCTTCGAGCCCGGTCACGATCATCCCGTCGCCTACGCACAGGTGTCCAAGGGCAATGCGAGCCACGCCTTCGAACTCGTCGTGCACCCGCACCATCGGTACGAGATGGCCACGATCGGACCCGAACTGATGGATGCCGCTCTGGACGTGGTCCGCGGCGAGGGGGGTGGGCTGGTGAACTGGTGGGTGTTCGAACCCACCTCGGCACACAGCGAACTGGCTCGATCGGCGGCAATGGAACAGACCCGAACGCTGTACCAGATGCGTCGGACTCTGCCGGCGGAGCGTCATGCCACGATCGAGACGCGGGCGTTCGTTGCAGGAACCGACGACGAAGCGTGGCTGTACGTGAACAACCGGGCGTTCGCCGACCACGATGAACAGGGCGGATGGACCGCCGAGACGTTCGGGCAGCGGCAGCACGAGGAGTGGTTCGATGCGACCGGCTTCCGCATGTACGAACGCGACGGGCGCCTCGCAGGATTCTGTTGGACCAAGGTTCATCGCTCCGGACACGGCGCCTCGGACCCGGCGCACCGGGGTGATGACGGCGAGATCTACGTGATCGCCGTGGATCCCGACTTCCACGGACTCGGGCTCGGCTCGGAACTCACGCTCGCCGGCCTCGACCATCTCGCCGAGAGCGGCATCACGTCGGCGCTGCTCTACGTCGACGCCGCCAACGAGGGGGCCGTGGCGATGTACCGCAAGCTGGGCTTCGAGGTCGCCGCCACGAACGCCGCCTTCACCGCCGACGTCGCACCACGACCCCACGACACATCCGAACGAGGAGAAATCTGATGACCGACATCGACCTGCCCCGCTGGAGCGTCTCAGACGTCCACGAGAGTCTCGACGCCCGATCGTTCCTGGACGCACAGGAGCAGGCAGGCGCCGAGGTCGACCGTCTGATCGCGCTGTTCGACGAACACGCGATTCGCGGTGCGGGTCGAGACGGCGACCAGCACGCCGAGCCGCGCACCGCCACGCCCGCCGACGGTGCCGCCGCCGATGCAGTGATCGCCGGCTACAACCGGGTGTCGGCCGAACTCGACCTGCTCGGCGCCTACGTCTACTCGTCGGTGTCGACCGACTCACGCAACGTCGCCGCCCAGGCCGCGATGAGCGAGCTGGAGCCGGTGGAGTCGAAACTGAGTCCCTTGCTGGCCCGGCTCGCCGACTGGGTTGCTTCGTTCGACGTGGACGAACTGGCAGAGGTCAGCTCCGAGGCAGCAGATCACCTCGGCCCGCTGCAACGGCTGCACGAGCGTGCCACGCACCAGATGTCCGAAGGCGAGGAGCATCTCTACGCCGAACTGTCGAACACGGGCTCAGGCGCGTGGGGGCGCCTGCAGCGCGAGATCACGTCGCAACTGTCGGCCGACGTCGACCTTCCCGTCGGCTCGCAGCGCCTGCCGATCAACGCGGTGCGCGGCATGGCCACCGACCCCGACGCAGCCGTCCGGCGGGGTGCCTACGAGGCAGAACTGATGGCCTGGCCGACGATCGAGGTGCCCGTCGCAGCGGCGATGAACGCCATCAAGGGCGAGGCGAACGTCGTCAACCGGCGGCGCAACTGGACGTCGCCGCTCGATGCGTCGCTGTTCGCCAACAGCGTCAGTCGAGCCACGTTCGACGCCATGCAGTCCGCGGTGTCGGCCTCGCTCCCCGACTTCCGTCGCTGGATGCAGGCCAAGGCCCGGCTCCACGGGCACCCGGGTCCACTCCCCTGGTGGGACCTCGTTGCGCCGGCACCCGTCTCCTCGGGAGGCGTCACCTGGGGCGAGGGCCTCGACGTCGTGCGCAGTGCATTCGGGGCGTTCAGTCCGAACCTCGGCGGGCTCGTCGACCGGGCCGTGGACGAGCAGTGGATCGACGCCGAGCCGCGTGACGGCAAGACCGGCGGGGCGTTCTGCATGTCGTTCACGGGCGATCGTTCGCTCGTCCTGCTCAACTGGTCGGGGTCGGCGGAGTCGACCCAGACCACGGCCCACGAGTTGGGCCACGCGTACCACAACACCACGTTGGCCCAGCGCACGGCGTTGCAGAAGCGGTTGCCGATGGCGCTCGCCGAGACGGCGTCGATCTTCTGCGAGACGCTGGTGGTCGAGGCCGGCCTGGAGCGCCTGAGCGGGCCGGAACACGACGCCGAACGCCTCGCGCTGCTCGACGTGGATCTGCAGGGATCGAACCAGGTCGTGGTCGACATCCGGTCGCGATTCACCTTCGAGACCGAGGTGTTCGCCCGCCGTCAGCGACGCACGCTGTCGGCTTCGGAACTGTGCGAGATGATGGCCGAGGCCCAGGCCGACGCGTACGGCGACGGGCTCGACCAGTCCACGGCGCACCCCTACATGTGGCTGCTCAAGCCGCACTACTACGGCTCGCACTTCTACAACTGGCCCTACACCTATGGCCTGCTGTTCGGGCTCGGCCTGTTCGCCCGGTACCGCGAGGATCCCGATCACTTCCGCGGCGGCTACGACACGCTGCTGTCGCGAGCGGGGATGGACTCCGCCGAGCAGCTCGGCGCCGCATTCGATCTGGACGTGACCGACGAGGCGTTCTGGACCGCTTCGCTCGACGTCATCCGCGACCGCATCGACCAGTACGAAACACTCGCCGAGCGGTTCCGATGACCGACACCATCGACCGGACACCCGTGGCGAACACGTCGGGGCCGACCCGCTACGACCTGACCCGCGAGGAGTTCGGCGCGCTGCTCGACGGTGAGCCGCGCTATCGACTCGACCAGGTGTGGGCGGGGCTCTACGAGCAGCTCGCCGACCCGGCCGACATCACGAACCTGCCCAAGAAGCTGCGTCAGCGTCTCGACGACGAGTTGCCACTCGCGCTCGAACTGGTCACCGAGTCGGTGTCCGATGACGGCGACACGGTCAAGTTCCTGTGGGAGATCGGCGGCCGCAGCGACGGTGAGCGGAGCCGGATCGAGACGGTGTTGATGCTCTATCCGGACCGGGCGACGGTGTGCGTGAGCAGCCAGGCCGGTTGCGCGATGGGCTGCGGATTCTGTGCGACCGGGCAGGCCGGATTCACGCGGCACCTCACGACCGGCGAGATCGTGGAGCAGGTCGTGCGAGCGTCCCAGACCGCCAAGGCGTCGGGCCGCAGGGTCAGCAACATCGTGTTCATGGGGATGGGCGAGCCGATGGCGAACCTCGACAAGGTGTGGGGTGCGACGGAGCGGATCCACGGCGACATCGGCCTGTCGGCGCGCCACATCACGATCTCCACGGTCGGCATCGTTCCCGGCATCCGGGCCTTGAAGGACCTGCCGCTGCCGGTCAACCTGGCGGTGTCGTTGCATGCCGCCAACGACGCGCTGCGCAACGAGATGGTGCCGATCAACAAGCGCTATCCGATCGACGACCTCCTCGACGCGTGCGCCGACTACCTCGAAGTGAAGAACCGACGGGTCAGCTTCGAGTGGGCGATGATCGACGGGGTGAACGACCGCGAGAGCGACGCACAGGAACTCGCCGAGCTGTGCTGGAAGCTGCGCCCGAGCGCACACGTCAACCTGATCCCGCTCAACCCCACGCCGGGCTACCCGACGAAGGGCACGGCGCTGAAGAAGGTGTACGCCTTCCGCGACCGCCTCGAGGAGTTGGGCGCCAACGCCACGGTGCGACGCAACCGCGGCACCGACATCGACGCAGCCTGCGGCCAACTCGCCGCCGGCCAACCCGTCACCCTCTCCCGCAAACCCTGACGCAACGGACCTCGTCGCTCCGGCTCAGGGCAAGAACGACGGCGTTCGTTCAGGTGAGGTACTTGGGATTGGCGACGGCGAGCTTGTCGTCGACGTCGGCGCGGAGTAGCGCTCGGACGTCGTCGAGTCGGTCGTCGAGGTCACCGTTGCGGATCGCACGGGCGAACTCGGCGTCGTCGGCGAGCCCCAGCGACGCCAGCCGGTCGGAGTGGTCGGCTTCCTGCTGCTCCCCCATCGCCAACTCCCGCTCGACCATGGCGAGCACGTTGACCGCGACCCGGGAATGGAACTTGAGTCGGCCCTCGGTGGACGTGAGCACGTCGCGTTCGATCCACTCGCGGACGGCTTCGATCAGTTCGGCCGACGTCGGCGCACCGTGCAGGCTCACCAGCGGCCCTCCAGTGCGAGGAACAGGTCGTGCTCGTTCTCACAGACGCGGCGGCCGATCGCCGCCAGTTCGTGGCTCCGTGCCCGCCCCGAGAGGTGGACCTCGGCCTGCAGGATGCACATGATCGCCCACT
>JBBSOH010000141.1:0-9708 GCA_038259945.1 Acidimicrobiales bacterium | reverse complement strand
CGAGGCGGGGGCGGTCCTGAGCCACGCAGCCATCATCTCCCGCGAACTCGGCATCCCGGCCGTGCTCAGCGTGCCCGGCATCACGTCGGTCGCCGACGGCACGATGCTCGAGGTCGACGGCGACAACGGAACCGTGCGCGTCGGATGAGACCACCGTCGGATCTCTCCGGATCGCCACCCGCATCGTCCGTTCCGGTGGACGCTCAGGCGACGAGGTGGGCGGGGATCGGTGCTTCGTCGACCACCAGGATCGGCAGCGGATGCTTGCGTGGGCGGCCACGCTTGCGCTTCACCTCGACCGGCGATCCGTCGAGCACGAGCATCCCGCCCCAGACTCCGTAGGGCTCCTCGCGCTGGATGGCGCCGGACAGGCAGGTGTCTCGGAGACCGCAGGGTCCACAGATCGCCTTGGCACGGGCGAGGTCGTGGTCGTCGTCGGAGAAGAAGAGGTGGGACAACGTGCCGTTGCCGTCGGCGCAGCGGGCGAAGCTGCTCCCCGGAATCGTCTCGTCGAAGTCCCCGGTGTCGGGGACGAGCGAGCGGCCGATCGTGGCGGTGGCGGTGGCGATGGGTGCGAGTGTGAGGTTCATGGCGGGCTTCCTTTTCGTGTGATGGGTCGTGTGATGGGTCGTGGAATGGCGACGGGACGGTCAGTAGCGAGGGTTGGTCGTGGAATCGGTGAGCAGGGCAACGACCCAGCCGACGCAGAGGGCGACCGCTCCGACGGCGAGGAGGATCCGTGTCGTGTCGAATCCGGCCGACACGAGGCTGATCGCCACGCCGAGGAGCACCCCCGTGATGCCCGCCACGATCCGCGCCACCAATCCGACGAGCGGGTTGGACCCGACGGACCGTGCGGCGAGCGACCGCACCGGATCGACCGGCATGGTCGAGATCACGATCGCCGGCACCCGGCCGTCGGTGTGGATCGTGGCGGCGACGACGACCTCGGCGATCTCACTCTCCTGTGTGTCGTCGGTCGACGTGCTGGCTGACATGACGGTCATGGCGGGCTCCCTGTGCTCGGTGTGTGCATGGGACAAGAGGCGGTGGCGAAGGCCGCCTTGCACTTTTCGCGACGAAGATCCGAGAATTTCTCCGGTCGTGCAACAGTGGGGACATGTCGGCCCTGCTCAGCGTCGAGATCGCCGGGTTCGATCACGGTCTGGTCGAGGTCGCCGTGTACGGCTGCGGGTGGATGCTCGGGTGGTTGCTCCTGTGGAAGCCGCGCCCGCTGTCGTCGTTGTCAGCAACGACCGAGCGGTCGCCGACGGACGGTCGCCCTGGTGTGGCGGTCGTCATCCCTGCACGCGACGAAGCGCACGGGCTGGCGAACCTGCTGCGGCCGCTGGTCGCGCAGCGTCGCCCCGGGGACCGGATCGTGGTGGTCGACGACCACTCGACCGACGGCACCGCCCGCGTGGCACGCGCGTTCGAGGTCGATGTCGTCACGCCGCCTCCGCCCGGCGACGGGTGGCTCGGCAAGCCGAACGCGTGCTGGTACGGAGCATCGGTGACCGAGCAGGCGACCCTCGTGTTCCTCGACGCCGACGTGCGTCCGGGCCCCACTCTGCTCGACGATCTGGCGGCGGCCGTGGCTGCCGACCCCGGCGCGCTCGTGTCGATGCAGCCCTGGCACCGGATGGAGACCGTCGGGGAGCAGCCGAGCATCCTGTGCAACATCACGGCACTCATGGGGTGCGGTGCCTTCACGATCGCGCCTTGCGTCACGTCGAGCAACGTGGCGTTCGGGCCGGTGATCGCCGTCGACCGGGTGGCGTACGAGCGATCCGGCGGCCACGGTGCACCATCGGTTCGATCGATGCACACCGAGGACATCGGCCTGGCCCGAGCCGTGGGGCACAGCCGCCTGGCCGTCGGGTCGCCGTCGACCACGACGTTCAGGATGTACCCCGGTGGCTTCGGCGAGTTGGTCCGCGGCTGGACACGCAGCATCGCGACCGGCGCTCGCTTCACACGCTGGTGGGTCGGCCTCGCCGTGGTGCTGTGGATGTGTTCGGTGGCCGGTGGGTGGTTGGCGGCTCCGATCGTCTACCCGTTGACGGCGATCCAGATCTGGGTTCTGGGGCGGCGGGCGGGCACGGTGCACCCGGTCGCGGCAGCGATGTTCCCGCTGCTGGTGGTCGTGTTCGTCGTGATCTTCGTACGCAGCGTCGTTGCGGTGCTCTTCGGCCGTGATGTGACGTGGAAGGGTCGACAGGTCGGGGCTCGGACCGGCTGATTGAATGATCCACATGGAGCAGCACGACACGGCAATGCGGCAACGGCGACCGGCCCGCCAGGTGATCGGTCTCGTCGCAGCAACGCTCGTGATCGCCATGTTCGGTGTGGTCGTGTCGCCGTCGACACCGGCCTCGGCCCACAACGGGATCAGCGGTTCGACTCCCGAGAACCGCTCGACGATCGACGATCCCATCTCGTCGGCGGAGATCGACTTCGGAGAGGGCATCTCGGATCAGGTGTCGATGTTCCTCACCTACGACCCGGGCGACGGAACGACGGTCGACATCGGTGGCGAGACCGTCAAGACGGGCGACGAGACCGCACGCCTGGACTTCCCCGAGATCACCGAACAGGGCACCTACTTCGTCAACTACCTCGCCCCGGTGCCGTCGGACGGCCATGTCGTGGCCGGTTCGATCTCGTTCACCTGGGGGGCGCCGACGGCCGTGGTCGACAGCCCGAACCCCGACATCCGGACCTCCACGCCGTCGTCGCTCGAAGTCCTGGAACAGCCGATCACGTCTGCCGAGATCACGTTCGCACTCGAGATCGAGGACAACGTGTCACTGCAACTGGTCTACGACGAAGGCAACGGTGTCGACTTCGACGACCTGCGCAGCGTCACGACGAAGACCGGGCCGAACACGGCGACGGTCGAGTTCGACGAATTGGGACGCAAGGGCACCTACATCATCGCCTACGACGCCATCAACACGGTCAACGGTGACGAGGTCGTCGGTGCCACCTCGTTCGTGTACGGCCAACCGAGCAGCGACCTGGCGTCCGGTTTCCCCTGGATCGTGTTCATCCCTGTGGCCGCACTCGTGCTCGGGATCGGCGCATTCCTCAGCTACCGACGGATGCTCGTCCCGATCGACGACGACCACGACAACGAACAGCCCGAATCGCTCACCTCGACCTGATCACGACGACACAGCTGTCGGTCGCCCGGTACTCGCGTGAGGAGCAGGGGCGAGATCAAGCCTGCTTGTGAGCGTCGGCTGGGCGGTGAGGGCAAGGCGCCTGGCGACGACGGTGCCCCGGGCACCGAGGAGCACAGGGAACGCAGCCATCGCCGTTCAGACGATGCTCACAAGTCGAGGAGGATCTTGCCGATGGAGGTGTTGGACTCCATGTGGCGGTGGGCGTCGGCGATGTCGTCGAACGCATACCGCGAGTCGATCACCGGCGCGAGTGCGCCCGACTCGAACAGCGGGATCATCTCGCTGCGGAACCGTTGACACAGAGCGAGTTTGCGTTCGAGGGGTCGTGCTCGCAGCGTCGTGCCCACCCACGTGATCCGTTTCATCAACAGCAGGCCCATGTTCACCGGCGCCGACCCGCCGCCCATCAACCCGACCTGGACGATCGTGGCGTCCATCGCGACGGCCCGGAAGTTCCGGTCGGCCTCCTCGCCGCCGACCACGTCGAGCACGACATCGACGCCGGACGGGACCGCCGACTGGAGGTCAGCGAGCCAGTCGTTCGGGCTGCGTTCGAGGACGAGGTCAGCACCCAACTCGCGGCAGGCCTCGGCCTTGCCGGCCGAACACGTGACGGCGATCCTCGCGCCGATCGCCTTGGCGATCTGGATCGCCGCCGTTCCCACACCCGATGCACCGGCATGGACCAGCGCCCAGCGTCCACTCGTCAGACCGCCCTGCACGACGAGTGCGTCCCACGCCGTGAGGAACACCTCGGAGATGGCCGCAGCATCGGCGAGGTCGATCCCGACCGGGATCGGCAACGCCTGGCGGGCGTGGGTGACGACGTGCTCGGCGTAGCACCCACCCGACTCGATGCCCATCACGTGGTCGCCGAGCGACCACTCGGTCACGTCGGCGCCGACCGCTGAGACCGTGCCCGCGTACTCGAGGCCGGGGATCTCCAGGTCGAGCTTGCGAGGATCGGGGTAGCCGCCCTGGCGCTGCAGCGTGTCGGCGCGGTTCAACGCACTGTGTGCGACGTCGACGAGGATCTGGTCGGGACCGGGGGACGGCGACGGGACGTCCTCGATCGTGAGGACTTCGGGCCCACCATGTTCACGGAGTACGACAGCACGCATGCCCCGACCGTACCCAGAACCCCGCTTCCTGCCCGGTACCGGCGTGACGTTGTTCCTGACCCGAACGGGCCGAGGTGTCGACGGGTGGGGCGACGGCGAGGCTGTGCTGGCTCAGAGTGCTGGCGTTCGGGCCCGGAACCTCAGAACGAGCCCGAACGTCAGCAGTCGAAACGTAGTGACATGACGCCTGCCGATGCGGCGAATTAGGCGTTTCCAGCAGTGACGTCGACCGGCGGCGACGCCGGGGCGGCGACGAACACGTGCTCGCGGTAGTACGCGAGCTCCTTGACCGACTCACGGATGTCGTCGAGCGCACGGTGGCTGCCCTGGCCGCGCGGCCGGTTGGCATCGAGGTCGGGGTACCAGCGCTTGACGAGTTCCTTCACGCTGGACACGTCGATCGACCGGTAGTGCAGGTAGTCCTCGATCTCGGGGAGGTACGCCGCGAGGAAGCGACGGTCGGTGCCGATCGAGTTCCCGCAGAGCGGGACCGAGCGCTCCTCGGGTACGTGCTCCTTGATGAACGCCAGCGTTTCTGCGCCCGCATCGGCGAGGCTGATCGTGGACGCCGTGATCTGCTCGAGCAGACCCGACTTGGTGTGCATGTTGACCACGAACGGATCCATCGCAGCCAGCTCGTCGTCGGTCGCATGCACCACGAGATCCGGACCTTCGGCGACGATGTTCAGGTCGTCGTCGGTGATCAACGTGGCGATCTCGACGATCACGTCCGACGTGTGATCGAGTCCGGTCATTTCGAGGTCCATCCACACGAGCATCGCCGGTCATCGTAGGGCGGCGGGTCGGAGAACAGCCGGGACCCGCGAACCCTCTCATCATCACCGATCGTCACGATGCTGCGCGAGCGATCGTGGTGGATTCACCCGGTTCAGCTCGCGCGGACCCGACGCGATACCTCTGCGCGAGCGATCGCGGCGGAATCACCCGGTTCCGCTCGCGCAGACCGTTGTCGGGGACGGATCGACGTCGCGCCGGACTGTCGCGGCATGATGTTGGCGATGGGCGAGTTCGCAGAGGTGCTCGTTGCCCCCGGGGTCGAGGAGATCTGCGAGTTGCGCGGCCCGGTCGGGTTCATGGCCTACCACGGCGGCCATCTGGAGTGGATGACCGACGTGATCGCACGACGCGCAGCCGACGCCTCGGGCGCATCGCTCTACGCAGTGGTGCAACCCGCCGGGATGCGCGAGCACTTCACGTCGACCACGGTCGAACCGTCGGCGTCTGCGTCCTTGGCCCGCTTCCTCCAGCACGTCGAGATCGTCATCACCGTCCACGGCTTCGGCCGACGCGGCATGTTCGGCTCGATGCTGCTCGGCGGGCAGAACCGCGAGTTCGCCGAACACGTCGGCGATGCGATCCGCTCGGCTCTGCCCGCCTACGACGTCCTCACCGACCTCGACGCGATCCCCGTGCAGTTGCGCGGCCTCCATGACCGCAACCCCGTGAACCTCCCGGCGCAGCAGGGCGTTCAGATCGAGCTGCCGCCGCGGGTGCGCGGATCGAGCCCACTCTGGTGGGACTGGGAGGGGCCCGGACTCACGCCCCACACCGAGTCACTGATCGACGCCCTCACCGAAGCCGCCCTCACCTGGCCGAACTCGACCTCGATCTGACAACGATCGAACGACCTCGAGCTTGCTCTGCCGGGATCCGATCGTTCGAGAGCAAGGCCGCATGAACCCGAGTTGCCCTCCGGCAACGAGCGGTGAGGGCGAACGCAGCTATCGGGCGATCTGGACCGGCAGAGAGATTTCGACGATGCCGCCTGGTCCCTCGCCGAGGCTCACGGTGCCCTGGTGCGCGGTGACGATCCCCTTGGCGATCGACAGTCCGAGGCCGGCGGTGCCGGTGCGCAGGTTGCGCGCCTCGTCGGCACGAGTGAACGGTTCGAAGGCACGTTCGCGGAATTCTGCGGGGAAGCCCTCGCCCTCGTCGATCACGCGCAACGAGGCGACGTCCTCCACCCGCTGGATCTGCACGAGCACGACGGAGTCATCCGGGGCATGGCGGATCGCGTTGTCGAGGAGGTTCCGCACGACGCGACCCAACTGTGACCCGTCGGCGTCGATCGTCACCCGACGATCGGCTTCGAGCAGCAGCTTGACGCGACGCTGCTCGGCGAGCGGGCGCATCGTCTCCATGGCCTCGTCGGCCAGTTCCGTGAGATCGAGCTTCGTGCGCTGCAACTCGATCGTGCCGCTGATGATCTTCGTGTGCAGTTGCATGTCGTCGACCAGCGACGACAGTGCCCGCACCTGGCGCTCCATGCCGGCGAGATAGAGGTCGGGGTCGGGGGCCACGCCGTCACGGATCGCCTCGACCGCAGCGCGCAGTGCCGCGAGGGGTGTGCGCAGATCGTGTGAGATCGACGACAGCATCAGTGACCGTTCCTTCTCGATCGTGCCGAGTCGGGTGACCATCACGTCGAACATCGCGGCGGCCTCGCCGAGTTCGTCGTTGCGTTGAACGCCTGTACGCACCGAGAGGTCACCCGCAGCGACCGCCATCGCGGCAGCACAGATCCGCTTGGCGTCACGCGCCACCGGGCGCGCGAGCAGCATCGCTGCTCCGGCCGCTGCGAGGACCGCTGGAATCAACGCCCACATCAACTTCGTGCGAGCGTGGTTGTCGATCAGCATCGTCTGCGTGGCGATGGCGATCATCATGATCGCCACGCCCAGCACCGCGAGGTTCGCGGCGAGGAATCGGCGGCCGAGACGGTTCATGCCACCTGTCGGCGACACCGGCCTGACGGCTTCGCCCGAGCCGACCTGGGGAGTGGGCTCCGTCGACGGTTCGTCACGGATGGTCCTGCTCACGGCTCGAACCGGTAGCCGACGCCCCAGACCGTCGTGATCCATCGCGGCTTCTCGGGGTCGGCCTCGATCTTGTTGCGGATCCTCCGCACGTGGACGGTGACCGTTGCCGGGTCCTGCCATTCGGGCGACGACTGCCACACCTGCTCGAGCAGTTGCGCTCGGGAGAAGACCTGTCGTGGCGAGTTCGCGAGGAACGCGAGCACGTCGAACTCCTTCGGCGTCATCTCCACGATCTTGCCGTCGAGGAGCACTTCGCGAGCGAGCGGGTCGACGCTCAAGCCGTCGAACTCGATCAGCTTCGGTGCGGTCGTGTCGCGGTTGCCGCTGCGACGCAACACGCCGTTGACCCGGGCTGCGAGTTCGCGCGGCGAGAACGGCTTGACCACGTAGTCGTCGGCACCCAACTCCAGTCCGGCGACCCGGTCGGACTCCTCGGCACGAGCGGTGAGCATGATCACCGGGATGTTGCTGGTGGAACGCACGCGACGGAGGATGTCGAGGCCGTTGACGCCGGGGAGCATCATGTCGAGCACGATCAGGTCGGGAGTCTCGGCCTCGAGCATCTCGAGCGCCACGTTTCCGTCGGCGGCCTCAGACACAACGTGGCCATCGCGTCGCAGATAGCCCACGACCACCTCGCGCACGGTCGGTTCGTCATCCACGACCAGGACCCTGGTCGGCCCGACTTTCGTTCCCGTCATGGCGCCATCCTCACCCTTCTCGTGAACAAGTTCAACTCGCGTTGTCGGCTGTTTCCCCTTTGGCTCTCTGACCGGCTACGGGGCCAGGCGGTCGATCAGCCAGGTGCCCGTGTCGTCGCGTCGGTAACGGAGGCGGTCGTGGAGTCGGCTGGGGCGTCCTTGCCAGAACTCCCACTCGGTCGGGACGAGTCGCCATCCGCCCCAGAATCCGGGCCGGGGGATGTCCGAGCCGTTCTCGTCGGTGCCGAACTCCGCTTCGACGGCGGCCACCCGAGCGTCGAGCACGCCCCGGTCGGCGATGACCTCACTCTGAGGTGATGCCCACGCTCCGAGTTGGCTGCTCCGCGGCCGTGACGCGAAGTAGTCGTCGGACTCCTGGCTCGTGGCTCGCTCGATCGTCCCGCGCACGCGCACCTGGCGATGGAGGTCGAGCCAGGCGAACACCGCCGAAGCGACCGGCGCCGCGTCGAGTTGACGGCTCTTGGCGCCGGTGTAGTTGGTGTAGAAGGCGAAGCCGCGTTCGTCGGCACCGCGTGCCAGCACGATGCGGGCGTCGGGTGCGCCGTCGAGTCCGATCGTCGACAGGGTCATCGCGTTCGGTTCGGCGACCTCGGCGTCGAATGCGTCGTCGTGCCACCGTTGCCACTGCAGCATCGGATCGGCGTAGACGTCGTCGACGTCGAGCCCCGCCGTCTCGTACTGCACCCTGCGACTCCGCACCGATTCGTTCATCGTGACGAGTCTCGCGCCTCTCGCGCGCCGCCGATGTCGCCGCCGATGCAAAATCTGGAGATCTGAGCGCGCTGGGCGAGTTCTTGCCGCCAGATTTGCTGAGCCGCGACCGATCCAACGGCCCGCTCGTCATCCGGTGTCTGACACCGTTCGACAACCAAACGGTGTCAGCCACACCGAATGGTGCGACCGCAGTTTCGGATCGAGCGGGTCCAGCGTCCCCGGACACTCAGGGTGTGATCACCGTGATGCCACGCATGTACGGGTGCAGGACCTCCGGAAGCGTGACGCTGCCGTCCTCGTTGCGGTGGTTCTCGACGATCGCCGCCCACACGCGGGGGACGGCGAGCGCCGACCCGTTCAGCGTGTGGACGAAGTGGCTGCCCTTGATCGCCTTGCCGGTCTCGTCGTGTCGACGGAAGCGGGTGTTTCCGCGCCGGGCCTGGTAGTCACCGAACCACGACACCGACGACACCTCGAGCCACGTGTCGACGCCGGGGGCATAGACCTCCACGTCGAACGTGCGGTGATGGCTCTGGCCCATGTCACCCGTACAGATCTCGATCACCCGGTACGGCAGTCCGAGGTCGGCCATGGCCGAAGCCGCCCGCTCGACCATGTCGTCGAGAAGGGCCGGAGCCTGTTCGGGTGTGGCGAACGCGAGCATCTCGACCTTGTCGAACTCGTGCGCGCGCAGCATGCCTCGTGTGTCTCGACCGGCGGACCCGGCCTCACGACGGAACGACGGACTGAACGCCATGAGACGGATCGGGAGTTCGGTGTCGTCGAGGATCTCGTCGTTGAACAGCGACGTGAGCGACGCCTCAGCGGTGGGGACGCACCACAGGTCGTCCTTCTCGATCGCGTAGGCGTCCTCGGCGAACTTCGGAAGCTGACCAGTGGCCGTGAGCGTGGCCGTGGTGACGAGCGACGGAGGCCGGATCTCCTCGTGGACGTCGGCGTTGCGGTCGAGGCCGAACTGGGTGAGGGCACGGGCGAGAGTGGCGCCCGCGCCGCGCTGCATCGTGAACATCGAGCCCGAGATCTTCACGGCCCGCTCGTTGTCGAGGATGCCGAGTGCCTCGGCGGTCTCCCAGTGCGGAACGCGCTGCCAGTCGGGGAAGGT
>JBBSOH010000140.1:0-9717 GCA_038259945.1 Acidimicrobiales bacterium | reverse complement strand
TCCCCCACCGACTGGCTGGCCGTCACCACTCGCGAAGGCATCGGGTTCTGCAAGCTCACCCTCCACCTCGCCGACCGCATCCAGAAGATGCCCGTCATCCGAGCCGCTTTCGCCGACGGCATCCTCGCCGAATCATCACTGCGACTCCTCGCCAACGCATGGACGCAGAACATCGCCGATCAGTTCGCCCACGACGAACCCATGCTCTGCGAGTGGGCCACCACGATGCCCCACGCCGACTTCACACTCGTCCTCGACACGTGGCGCATGCACACCGACCCCGACCGCGAAGCCGCCACCGACCAAGAACAGTTCGACTCGCGAGCGCTGCACCTCGCCCGGCTCCTCGATGGCATCGGCGTCATCGACGGCAAACTCGACCCCGAAGGCTTCGCCCTCCTACGTGAAGCCATCCGCCTCCACGCACAACCCGCCGACGGCGAAACCCGGACTGCCGCCCAACGCCGCGCCGACGCACTCGTCACCATCGCCCGCATGGCCATCGAGAACCACCTCACAGTTCCAGGCAAGAAGCGCCGCAAAGCCAAAGTCGTCGCCACCATCTCCTACGACGACCTCATCGACAACTGGCACGCCCAGCACACACCCAACACCGACAGCTCCGCCAACGCCGACACGCTCACCGACGCCGACACGCTCACCGATACCCGCGGCGAACCCGCCAGCGGTGCAACCAGCCCAGCCCAGCAGTCGACCGAGCCCGAGTCCGAGCCCCAAGCCCGTCGGCCACTCGGCGGGGCGCTCGACACCGACACCGACCGCACCCTCGTCTCATCCGATGCCGTGCGACGCATGGCGTGCGACTGCAACATCCACCGCTACATCACCAACCCACTCGGCACCGTCGTCGACTACGGGCGCGCTTCGCGAGTCGTCACCGACTCACTCTTCGACACGCTCATGATCCGCGACCACGGATGCCGCTGGCCCGGCTGCGGCATTCCATCCGGTGGGTGCGATGCCCACCACGCCAAGCACTGGCTCGACAATGGAGAGACGAAGCCCGACAACCTCGTCCTTCTCTGCTGGTTCCACCACCACCTCCTCCACGAGCAGCACTGGAGTATCGAGCCCCTCGGGGGCGGACACTTCAACCTGAACGATCCGCACGGGAACGCATCCATCCTGCGCCCGCCACTGGTCGGCCTCGCCCTGCCTGGCGACCCGCGCCGCCCGTGACCAGCAAGCTGCCACCCACATCCATCGCCACGGCCCCCTGACGGTGTGTCAGGGGTCTGACCCACTCCACACCTTCCAGGTCAGCGGTGTGGCAGGGGTCGTCCGTCCTCAGCACCCCATCTGGTGCCGTTGCGTGCCGTGCCGTGTGTGACGCGTCGGAATCGTGCCGCTCTCGTGGTGGACTGGGTTCATGACGACCACGACTGCGGCGCCGAGTGGCCTTCGCCGGCGGCCACCGACGCGGCCCGCACATCGACCGCCGCTCGCACTGCGCGCGTTCATCGGTGTACTCGCCGTCGGTGCGGCATTGTTCAACGTGGCGTTGATGCTGTCCGACCGCGCGCCGGGACTGATGGAGCGGATCTTCGGCGATTTCGCCGTTCGGTTGTCGGATCGGCTGAACCAGTCTGACCGGATCGGAACGCTGACCGAGGGTCGCAACCCCGGCAACGACGCCATCGTCCACATCGGCGTGTGGGCCGTGGCGATGACGCTGGTCGGGCTCGCCCTCTGGCGCTGGGCACCGTTGATCATCGCGGCGATGGTGATGTTCGCAGGGAGCATCCTCGTGGAAGTCGGCCAGGGCCGCTACTCCTCGACCCGAGCCGTGGAGATGACCGATGTGCTCGCCAACGGCGTCGGTGTTGCGGTCGGCGTCTGTGCGTCAGCCGCCTGCTACGTCGCCTGGAGCGGCCTCGCCTCGCTCGGCTCGCGAGCACGCGGCCACTGACTCCGGTCTGGCGACTCAGATCTTGGGATCGACACCGGTCAGTTCGGTCGAGACATCCCAGAGTCGAGCGGCCAACTCCGGGTCACGGGCGCGATCGGTCGACGACGCCTTCTGCGCCGGCCCAGACGTCTCGCCGAAGCGTGACGGGCCGGTGTAGTCACCACCGTCGATGTCAGCGGATGTGGCAGCCATCAATGTCGGCCATGCACCCTGTGACGCCGAGTTCAGCACCAACTTCACGAGCGGCATCGCCAACGCCACCATCTTCGGCAGGTGGCGAGCGAGTTCGGTGGCGGCGATGCCCGGATGGCACGCAACCGCGATGGTCGGTGAATCGGCGGCGCGGAGGCGACGGTCGAGTTCGTACATGAACAGCAGGTTGGCGAGCTTGCTCTGCTGGTAGCGCGTCTGAGGGTCGTAGCGCTGGTGGGCCTCGAGGTCGTCGAAGTCGATCTTGCCCGGCTTGTGGGCGATGCTGCTCGTCATGACGACGCGTGACTGTCCGTGCTCGGCACCGGTGGCAGCGAGCATCGGGAGCAGGTGCGACGTGAGAGCGAACGTGCCGAGGTGGTTGACACCGAACTGCGACTCGAACCCGTCGGTCGTGTACTGCAACGGCGGCATCATGATCCCGGCGTTGTTGACGAGCACGTCGAGGCGATCCTCCTCCTGCACCAGACCGGCCGCAGCTTCGACGCTGGCGAGGTCACCCTGGTCGAGAGGGATGAAGCGCAGGTCGGCTCCCGGAACGGAGGACGCAATCTTGTCCATCGCTGCGGTCGCCTTGTCCTCCGAGCGACACCCGAGCAGCACACGTCCGCCACGTGCGGCGAGCACCTTGGCAGCCTCGAACCCGAGGCCGGTGTTCGCACCGGTGACGAGGAACGTCTTCCCGGACTGGTCGGTGACGTCGTCGGCGGTGAATCCACTCATCGTTCCAGTGTGCCGACCCGCGCAGCGGTCCCCTCCCGGCGGTGATCCGAGCGACACTGTCTGCATGGTCGACAAGAAGTACATCGCCACCAACCGCGACGTCAGCAAGGAGGAACTGGACGACTTCATTCGGCCGCGCCACCACGGTGTCCTGCTCACGCGTCGCAGCGACGGCTGGCCGCAGTCGTCGCTCGTTTCGATGGGACTCGACGAGTCAGGTGACGTTGGCGCCGACAGCACGGGCGGCGGCCGGATCGTCGTGTCGAGCTACCCGGAGCGGGCCAAGGTGCACAACCTGCGTCGGGATCCGCGTGCGTCGATGGTCGTGCAGAGCGACGAGTGGAACGGCGAGTGGGTCCAGGTCGACGGGACCGCCGAGGTGATCGACCTGCCCGATGCGCTCGACGGACTGTGCGAGTACTTCCGGGTGATCTCGGGCGAACACCCGAACTGGGACGAGTATCGCGACGCGATGACGAAGCAGGGCAAGTGCCTGATCCGTCTCACGATCGAACGCTGGGGTCCGATCGCAACAGGTGGCTTCCCGGCCCGCCTCGCCGACGACTGATCGATCCCGAACCAGGCTGATCGACCCTCAGCGTTCCCCGAGCAGCGTGGGCAGCAGTGCGCGTGCGACCTCGGCCGGTCGCTCTTCGTGAGAGAACAACCCGGCGCCCGCGATCACCTCGATTCGTGCATCCGGGAACGTGCCCACCATCTCTCGAGCGCCTGCGACCGGGAAGAACGGATCCTGGTCGCCCCAGACCAACTGGACGGGCACATCGATCCTCGGGTGGATCGACGCGAGCTCGCGGACGTGGGCCATGTCGAAGCTCCGGAGCAACTTCGTCGCCGCGAGACGCCGGGCGGGGATCTGCGCCAGAGGTTGGAGGAAGAACTCGTCGAACTCACCTTCGAGAAGTGACCGGTCGGCGAAGGCGTCGCCGAGAACGAGGCGGATCCGGCGCAGACGCGGTCGGCCGGCGGCGAACCCCAACCCGGCGGCGAAGCCCGGGAGGTGACGTGCGGCGATGAACGAGCGGAAGCGCCAACCCGGCTCGGGCGGCTCGGTGTTCACCAACCCCACCGAACGCAGACGCGGATCACCGACCATCGCATGGCGTGCGATCAGCCCGCCGCTGTCATGGCCCACCACGGCGAGCGATTCGAGTTCGAGCAGGTCGACGACCCGCTGGACCGACGTGATGTGCTGCGCGATCGACATCGGCGTGTCGGCATCGAACCGGCTCGATCCGGCCGAAGGGAGGTCGATCACGTGACATGTCACATGGTCGACGAGATGCGGGAGCAGCAGTCGGAAGGTGGCGCCGCTGACCGGCCACCCGTGCACGAACAGCACGTCGGGCCCGGTGCCGACGCGGCGGTAGGCGACCTCGCCGGCGCCGACGTCGAGATGTCGGTCCGGTTCGCGCCGGAAGATGTCGCTCGCTTCGGATGTGGTGAGTGTCGCCATTGCGTCTCCAAGGTTTGTAGTGAACACTACAAACCGTAGACGTCGTGATCACTACGATCAAGCGGCGTGGGTCACAAGTACACCAAGAACGAGATCCTCGAGGGGGCGCTGGCGGCTGCCGGCGACGAGGGACTCAGCCGACTCACCTTCGGGCGTCTCGCCACGCGTCTCGGCATCAGCGACCGCGTCATCGTCTACTACTTCCCGAGCAAGGACGATCTGATCAGCCAGGTCCTCCTCGCCATGGGGACACGTCTCCAGGAGACGCTCGGGGCCGCCTTCGCGGGGCCGGTCGCCGATCACGTGGAGTTGCTCACGGCCGCCTGGCCGCTCGTCACCACGCCCGACGCAGACGCCGTCTTCGCACTCTTCTTCGAGGCCAACGGACTGGCGGCCAGCGGCCGCGAGCCGTACCGCTCGATCGTGTCGACGCTCGTGGATCTGTGGATCCAGTGGGTGTCGACCTTCCTCGACGGCACGGCCGACGAGCGACGCGTCGAGGCCGAGGCGACGATTGCGATGATCGACGGACTCCTCCTGCTCCGCCAGCTCGCCGGCCCCGACGCCGCCGAACGTGCTGCCGTCCGTCTCGGCATCGCCTGAATCGGCGTCGATTCTGAACCTCACTGTCAGGCGAGAAGTCGCTCGCTCAGCTCCCAGAGTCGAGCTGCGGTGTCGGCGTCGGTGATCCACGGACGCATCCCGTTCTCACCCGGATTGCCACCGAGTACGCCGGCACCGCAGTCGGCGAGATAGCCGCCGTGGTGTGCGGGCATGCCCGGCGCCGTCGCGGCCCAGACCTCGGTGGCCGCTCCCTGCTCGACGGTCTTGAAGCGACGCCCGGTCGAGGCCGACGGATGCTCGGCAGCACGCTGCTTGCCACGCTCGATCGCCTGGTTCATCAACTCGTCGTCGAGGTGCCGACCGAGCGACGTACGGATCGCGCCGGGATGGACGGACACCGCCGTCACCTCGTCGGCTCCGTGGTGGAGCGACAGGCCGAGAGCGTGGAGAGCATTCGCCGACTTCGACTGCCCGTACGCCGTCCACGGGTCGTAGGGGGTGTGCTCGAAGTTCGGATCGTCGAGGTCGACGTCGCTGATGTCGTGAGCCGACGACGACAAGCACACGATCCGGGGTGCATCACCGGCGAGCACCAACGGCATCAGCAGTCGGGTGAGTTCGAAGTGGCCGAGGTGGTTCGTGCCGAACTGCATCTCGAAGCCGTCGGCGGTCCGGCCGAACGGGCACGCCATCACCCCGGCGTTGTTGATCAGCACGTCGATCGGCACACCACGCGCCTCGATCTCGGCCGCACATGCCCGCACGCTGGCGAGGTCGGCGAGGTCGAGGACGGCGGTGGTCAGTTCGGCATCGGGCACCGCTGCTCGCACACGGGCTGCTGCTGCCTGGTTCGCAGCGTCGTCGCGGGCGAGCATCAGCACCGATGCGCCGTGCGCCGCCAGTGAACGGGTCACCTCCTCCCCGAGACCTGCCGACGTGCCGCTGATCGCGAACCGACGACCGGTCAAATCCATGCCGTCGAGCACGTCGTCGGTGGTGGTCTCGTGGTCGAAGGGTGACGCCATCACCACAACGTAGGAGGGGACACGTTCCCCGAGCGATCCCACCGCGCCTTCCGCCTGAGTCGGCGAGATACGTCCGGGCCGGCCGGTGCGCGATGATCGCAGGGTGAAGGCTCCCCCGTTCATCTACCACCGGCCCGAATCGCTCGACGAGGCGCTCGCACTGCTCGCCGAGCACGGCGACGACGCCAAGGTGCTCGCCGGTGGTCAGAGCCTGATCCCGCTGATGGCACTCCGGATGGGTCGCCCCGCCCACGTCGTGGACATCGGTGCGATCGACGGCCGAGCGGAGATCACCATCAACCCTGACGACACCGTGACGATGGGATGCCTCGTCCGACACGAACAGGCCAAGCGTTCCGAGGTGGTCGCGCGACATGCGCCGTTGGTGTCCGAGGCGATGCCGCACGTCGCCCACCGGGCGATCCGAACCCAGGGAACGGTGGTCGGCTCGATCGCGCACGGCGACCCCGCAGCGGAGATGCCCGCCGTCGTGCTCGCCACCGGCGCACGGATGGTGGCCACATCGGCGTCGGAACGACGCACGATCGACGCTCCCGACTTCTTCACGGGCTATCTCGACACGGCGCTGCGATCCGATGAACTGCTGGAGTACGTGACGTTCCCGGCATGGCCCGTCGGCGCCGTCGGCTCCGTGGTCGAGGTCGCCCGCCGCCACGGCGACTACGCCCTGGTCGGACTGGTGACGCGTCTGGTGGTCACCGATGGCGTCATCGCCGAAGCAGCACTCGCGTACTTCGGAGCGGCGTCCACGGCGATCCGGGTGGCGGCCGCCGAGGAGGCCCTGATCGGCTCGGCCCCGTCGCCCGAAGCCTTCGCTGCCGCCGCGACGATCGTGTCCGCCGAACTGGCACCGCCTGCCGACATCCACGGCTCGACCTCCTACCGCAAGCACCTCGCCGGGGTACTCACCCGTCGTGGCCTCGCCGACGCCGTGGCGTCCACCGACCGGATCGGAGCATCCGCATGACCGACACCCGAACAGTCACGAGCAGCCCACGACTCGTCGCCGAGGCAGCGGCCGGGGGCAGCGTCGTCGACGTGTCGTTCACGATCAACGGAATCGCAACGAGCGTCACCGTCGAAGCACGCCGGACGTTGAGCGACGTGATCCGCGAGGACTGCGGACTCACGGGCACGCACCTCGGATGCGAGCACGGGGTGTGCGGCGCGTGCACCGTGCTCGTGGATGGGCAACCGTCTCGTTCGTGCCTGATGCTCGGCGTGCAGGCCCAGGGGCGCGAGATCACCACCATCGAGGGTCTCGCCGGGCCAG
Organism: Acidimicrobiales bacterium; assembly: GCA_038259945.1. Taxonomy (GTDB): domain Bacteria; phylum Actinomycetota; class Acidimicrobiia; order Acidimicrobiales; family Ilumatobacteraceae; genus Ilumatobacter_A. The sequence goes on along the minus strand of JBBSOH010000140.1, from coordinate 2,497 downwards.
ACGGTGAACTGCATCCGATCCAGCAGGCGATGATGGACGCCCACGGTTTCCAGTGCGCGTTCTGCTCACCCGGCTTCCTGATGAGCGCCGTCGCTCTCCTCGACGAGAACCCCGATCCGACGAATGCGGAGATCCGTGAGGAACTCAGCGGGAATCTGTGCCGATGCACCGGCTACCAGTCGATCGTCGCCGGCGTCGAGCGAGCCGTCGAGATCATCAAGGGGCAACAGTGACGAATACATCCGGCCTCGTCGGCCAGAGCGTCAAGCGGATCGAGGACGAACGACTGCTGATCGGCAACGGACGCTACGTCGCCGACATCGACCCGCCCGGCGTGCTACACGCCGTGTTCCTGCGCAGCCCGCTCGCACACGCCACGATCACTTCGATCGACGTGGCCGCAGCACGCCGGGCGCCGGGTGTGGTCGCCGTGTTCACCGGTGCCGACATGGAGGAGATCACCCATCCGTTCCCGCCGTTCGCGATGCTCCCCGACCTGTACACCCCCCTCTACCACTGCCTGTCGACCGCCCGCGTCAGGTTCGTCGGCGACCCGGTGGCCCTGGTGCTCGCCGAGTCCCGCCACCTCGCCGAGGACGCACTGGAACTGATCGACGTCGACTACGAGTCGCTCGACACCGTCGCCTCGATCGCCGAGGGCCTGTCCCCCACCGCCGCCCAGATCTGGGAAAAGGCGAACGGCAACGTGCTCTACGACCACGTCGACACCTTCACCGCAGAGCAGGGTCAGTCGGTCGATGCGGTGTTCGCCGCCGCCGACCGGGTGATCACCGAACGGCTCACGTGCCCCCGCCAGTCGAACCAACCGATGGAGACCCGTGGCAGCGTGGTGGAAGTCGATCCCGCAACCGGGCACGTGACCATCCACAACGCAACTCAGTCCACGCACATGCTGCGCTGGACCGGTGCTGCGCTCACCGGCAAGCGGTCGACCCGATCGGCGCTCAAGGTGATCGCCACCAACAAGCAGCGTCGGTCGGCGTTCTTGAAGGGCGCCAAGGACTTCGTGTCGGCCAACGGCGACAGCCTCAAGGCGCAGGACAACAACGGGATGCGCAGCCAAATCAAGGCGGACAAGTCATTCCTCAAGCACGCCAACCTGATCGGCATCGGCCTGCTCGGCCAGGACGACTACCCCGACGTGTTCGCGCAGGACATCGGCGGCGGATTCGGCTCGAAGGGTTCGATCGCACGGGAGGACATCGCAGTCATCGCCGCAGCGAAGGAACTCGGTCGCTCGGTGAAGTGGATCGAGGATCGCGTCGAGAACCTGATGGACGGCGGCCAGGCACGCGAGGAGGATCTGACGGTGTCGATCGCCGTCGACCACGACGGCACCTTCCGTGGCATGAAGGTCGACCTCGTCCTCGACCAGGGCGCCTATCCAGGCTTTCCCGTGGGAGCCGCTCTCACCACCCGCATCATGAAGGTGATGTTCCCCGGCTCGTACCGGTGGGAGGTGTTCGAGATGCGATCACGAATCGTCGCCACGAACAAGGGCAAGTACGTCGCGTACCGCGGGCCGTGGGCCAACGAGACGTGGGCGCGAGAGCGGATGATCGACATCGTGGCGCGTGCGCTGAAGATGTCGCCCACCGAGATCCGCCTGAAGAACATGATCGGCGACGAGCAGATGCCGACCGCGATGATCACAGGTCCGTCGATCGACGAGACGATGTCGACGAAGAAGACCCTGGAACGTGCGATCCAGTTGCTCGACCTCGACCAGTTCGAGCGGGACCGCGAGAGCGCCCGGGCGACGAACCACTACCTGGGTCTCGGCATCGCCAGTTACCACGAAGCCGCTCCGGGCCCGCCCGGCTACTGGGAGTTCGTCAACCCGGGCAACGACGCACTCCTCGCCGAAGAGGCTCAGGCAACGGTCGAGGCTGACGGATCGGTGGTGGTGTACACGTCGCAGATGCCGCACGGCCAGAGCCACGAGACCACCTACGGCCAGATCGTGGCCGACGAACTGGGAGTGGCCATCGAGGACGTGAAATTGGTGTTCGGCGACACCCGCCGCACACCCTTCAGCCTGCTCGGGACCGGTGGGAGCCGTGGCGGCCCGATCGGCGGCGGCGCCTTGAAGTACGCGTCACGGGCGGTGCGCGAACAGATCGTCGACGCAGCGTCGAAGTTACTCGAAGCCGATGCTGCCGACATCGAGATCGTCGCCGGCAACGTCCACGTCGCCGGCGTGCCGTCGCGCGGCGTCAGCTTCGCCGAACTGATCGCGCAGACATCGGGTGACGGCTTCGAGGCGACCAAGTCCTACCGGGGCAAGGGCGATGGTGGCTGGTCGGTCGCCACGCACGCGTGCATCGTCGACGTCGACCTCGACACCGGCAAGGTCACCTTCCCTCGCTACCTCGTGGTGGAGGACTGCGGCCCGATCATCAACCCGGCGATCGTCGACGGCCAGGTGCGTGGCGGCGTGGCCCAGGGCATCGGGGCCGTGCTCTACGAGCGGGCC
>JBBSOH010000139.1:0-9783 GCA_038259945.1 Acidimicrobiales bacterium | reverse complement strand
GAGCTCTTCTGGGGCGACGCCGGCATCGGCATGGCGATCATGGGCTCGGGCCTCGCAGCTGCCGGCATCGCCTCGTCGGCGACGCCCGACCAGTTGATGGAGTGGGTGCCGCAGTGCTACGAGAACGCTGACACGGGCAAGCTCGCCCTCGGTGCGTTCGCGGCCTCCGAGCCCGATGCCGGCTCTGACGTCGGCGGCTACCGCACGTCTGCGGTGTACGACCAGAAGACCGACGAGTGGGTTCTCAACGGCACCAAGGCGTGGATCACCAACGGCGGAATCGCCGACATCCACGTCGTCGTCGCCGTGGTCGACCCCGAACTCGGCTCGAAGGGTCACGCGTCGTTCGTCGTCCCGCCCGGCACGAAGGGCCTGTCGCAGGGACAGAAGTACAAGAAGCACGGCATCCGTGCGAGCCACACCGCCGAGGTCGTGCTCGACGACGTGCGCGTTCCCGGTCGCTGCCTGCTCGGCGGCAAGGAGAAGCTCGACGAGCGCATCGCCCGCGTCAAGCGTGGCGAGAAGGGCAACGCCCAGGCTGCCATGCAGACCTTCGAGGCCACCCGCCCCGCCGTCGGCGCACAGGCGATCGGTGTCGCTCGTGCGGCGTACGAGTACTCGCTCGAGTACGCGAAGGAGCGCCAGGCGTTCGGCAAGGCGATCATCATGAACCAGTCGATTGCGTTCATGCTCGCCGACATGGCGACCGAGATCGAGGCGTCCCGTCTGCTGATCTACCGGGCTGCGTGGCTCGGCAAGAACAAGGGCTTCGTGAACGCCGAAGGCTCGATGGCCAAGCTCAAGGCTGCCCGTACGGCCACGTGGGTGACCGAGCGAGCGATCCAGATCCTGGGTGGCTACGGCTACACCCGTGAGTACCCGGTCGAGCGTTGGCACCGCGATGCGAAGATCCACGACATCTTCGAAGGCACCGAGCAGATCCAGCAGCTGGTCATCAGCCGGGCGATCTCAGGCCTGCGTATCGTATAATTCTGAGTCTTCGGTACCGGCCTACGAACATGTGTTCATAGGCCATCCCTAGAATCATCCCTAGGGTTTTCTCGATCTCGAGCGCAGTGTTGCGCGCATGGCGACGATGCGCGAGAGGAAGCCTGGCGTGTGGGAGGTCCGTGTCTTCACGGCCACCGACGCGCGTGGCAAGCCCACGCAAACTTCGCGGACGGTGCGCGGCACCAAGCGCGACGCCGGACGCCTCGCCGCCTCGCTGGAGGTCGGCGCAGGCAGCGCGTCGCCGGCCGGCCGCAAGGTGTCCGACGTGCTCGACGCATGGGTCGATCAGAACCTCAACACGTGGGCACCCGCCTCGGCGCGCGATCAGCAGAGTCGCGTCCGGTCGATCATGAAGGACAAGATCGCCACGACGCCGATCGCTCAGCTGTCGATCGCCGACGTCGAGCGCTGGCACACGCGCCTCCGTCGCCACGCAATGCAGGACGCCGGCATCCGCAACCAGCACGGCGCGCTGAGTGCCGCGTTCGGGCAGGCATTGCGGTGGGGTTGGGTCAGTCAGAACGTCGTGGCGATGGCGCAGCGCAAGACGAGCAAGAAGCAGCCCAGGGGAGTGATGTCGCTCGACGACGTGCGCTCGGCGATCGCTGCCGCCGCCAAGTTCGATCCGGCGGCGGCGCTCGCGTTGCGTCTCGCCGCGATGACCGGAGCGCGTCGCGCCGAGTTGGCCGCGCTGCGTTGGACCGATGTCGACGAAGAGGGGATGCTGACGATCGACTCCGCGATCGAAGTAATCCGTCATCCGGGCGCGGCGCGTGAGTTGCACGATGCGCCGACGAAGACCGGCAACGCCCGGACGATGACGCTCGATCCCGACACGCTGAACGCGATCTGGGAGCTACGTCGTGAGCGGGAACCGTACGGTCCTTGGATGTTCGGCGTTGGCCCCGATCTCGTCCCGCCGGATCACATCGGCTGGTGGTGGACGCGTGCGCGCAAGAACTCAGGCATCGACATGAAGTGGCGCCTCCACGACCTGCGCCACTGGTCCGCCACCGTCTCGATCGGTCAAGGCCATGACGTGCGAACCGTCGCCGGTCGACTCGGCCACTCGAACCCAGCGATGACCCTGCGCGTCTACGCCCACGCCTTCGCTGCGGCGGATCAAGCCTTGGCTGCGGGCCTCGGCGATCTGCTTCGAGGGGACGATGACTGAGTGACGGTGGACCGGTAGGTCGGCGATTCGCCGCATCGAACACGTCGCGCGTTATCGGACGGTTCCCGGTCGCGCGATTGCCGGATCCAGGATGGGTCTGAGGGGTCCGCGCACCGCGAATATCGAGCGCGGCAACGCCACTGTGGCTCGGCGCCGGGAGGCTCCTCCACGCGAAAACCGCCCCCGGGGATGAACAGACTGACGCCGAGCACGAACAAGGTGCTCCAAGCGCTGCGCCGGCGAAGATCCGGCAATACGCGTAGCGCTATCGGCTGGTCGTGCCCGTTGCGTTGTCTGATGAGTGTTCGCGAGTGTTGGTGCGTCGGAAGTCCATGACGTACTTCGACCGGTCAGTACGGTACGACTCCGCAGTGATGGGGGCCTCGCGCACTTCGATCCGATCGCTGCGCCCAGCGATTGTTGCGGCCCACTCCAACAATCGCTGCCGGCTGCACGACTTGCTCTCCCAAATCATCACGTGCTCGCCGCTCACGAGCCCGACGCGCATCGCATTGAGATCCATGCCGCGCGGACCGTACTTTTCGGCCTCGCCCACGGTGAGGTCAACGATTTCGGCAAGGGGAATCGATCGCCGCTTCCAGACAACTCCTCGAATCAGGTCGGTCTCGGTCACGCTGGCGCCGAACAAGAACACCGTGAGCGCCGGTGATGCCAGCACCGCCCCGACCAACAGGCCCGCCAAGGCGTCGCCGGACCCAACACCGAGAGCAAACAGAGCAAGTCCCTGGACCAACCAGTACCCGTTAAGGTGCTGGACCACCGTCAGCGCGAAGACCGTTCTTCGTAGACGGTCGCGGTGCACAACTGCGACATCGTTTGGCTTCGGATCGGACACTGACGCCGAGCCTAGAAGATCTGGTGTGTTAGCCAGCGGGCTGCCGGAGGCGATCGCTATCGCTGGAATCGGCGAACCATTTGGCCGAGAGACGGTCTGCGCAGTCACGCGTCATCAACGAAGCCTCGCATGGTCGAGTGGCCGTCGCGGAGCCCATAAGGGTACGACGAGGTTCCACGCGGAATCCTGCATTTGGATCGCGGTTCACTCGTGTTCGGTCGAGTCGGCGACCTTGTGACCTGCGCTTTTGTCACCGAATCGTTCCACAAACGGTGAGTCGGAGGTTTTGAGACGATCGGGCACGAATCGACTCGTTCCCGCCGATTCTGCGTTCTCGTCGTGCCAGGTCAGGCCGGATTTTCAGGATTTCGCGCCGATCCTCCTCACACCCCATCGTCACCACCAACCGCGGGCTCCCCGACTGGGGAACCGTGTTCGGTGACGCAGTCATCGCAGCCGCCGTCCTCGACCGGCTCATGCACAACGCGGTCGTGTTCAACATCAAGGGCCAGTCCTGGCGACTACGCGAACACAACGGCCTCGAGATCGCGACCACCAACCCCAGCGACGGAGTCACCCGCTAACTTCACTACCCGCCGACCAGAACACCGACCCCATGTCGGTTTTCGATGATCCCCGATGACGGGTTTCCCTGATCGCTCACAGTGCTCACCGGAGCTCGTGGCCGTCCTCCCCCGGCACCTAGAAGTCGGGGATGCTGGGCGGGAACGCGATCCCGAACTCCTCGGTCAACATCCAGAAGTGGATGGCGTTCGTTCGCGCACCGCCGGCGGTGCGGCTCTGTTCGCCGAGACCGATCTGATCCTTGGCCAACCAGTCGTTGAGGGTCGGCCAGACGCCGGGCTGATCGGTCATGTCACGCAGTCCGTTGATGTAGTGCCGCGGCGCCGGCGACAACTGCGAGGTGTCGACGTTCTCCCAGGTCTCGCCGGTTGCCGCAGCCCGACCAGGTCCTGCGTTGTAGCACAGGTACCGAAACGCGGCAGGCAGGTCGGCGGTCGGATCGATGTCGATCCCGAACGACGCGAGGTTGGCGATGAAGGCCATCTGATGTTGATAGAAGCCGGCAGCGACGAACTGCGTGAGCGTGGAGGTGAATCCGGCCAGCGGCGTTCCCCACCACCGACGGCTCGCGTCCTTCGCGACCGAGAACGTGGCGTGGAACTGCGCACGGGTCGGGCACGACACTCCCGCGGCCACGATGCCACCGCGGTAGTTGTCGAACGCACCGTCGTGGTTGGCCTTCATCACGGCGGGATTCGGATCGGTCGTCGGCATGTTGTCCGCACCGCCCGCCTGGTTGAACGCGTCGAGTCCGCAGAAGTTCCAGAACAGCCCGACGCGTACGCCGGTCTTCACGGCATCGGTGTCACTCCAGCTCGACATGACGGAGCGGATGCTCGACACCGGTGGTCGAAATTTCGGTCGAAAGCCGCCGCTCTCGATCATCGGGTACAGGCCCTCCATCAGCCAGGTGTTGAACACGTCGGCCGGTCTGATCGGCGGGTGGGGCGCGGCGATCTCGACCGCGGACACACCCCGCAACACGTCCTGCACGAACCCGCTGGTGATCGCCGCCCAGGGGCGGCGCGCACCGTGGAACGTGTGCGGCTTGCGCCGCTGATTCCACGATGACGGGTACGGGGACCGCCCGATCGCCGCTTCGACGCGTGCGTAACGGTCACTCATCCCGGTCTGGATTCGAGGCGCTGCCAACAGGCTCGTCACCTCGGGAGCGGCGACGTCGACGAACTCGTCGATGCTCGTCGCAGGGGGCAACAACGCGATCCTCGGCAACTCGGTGCCGAGGGGCTGATCGAACACGTCGACCTCGAACGCGAGCAGAGGGTCGGACTCGATACGAGTGCAGGCGATGGTCGCGACCTCGTCGTGGAACACACCGTTCAGGGTCAGTGTGCGCAGCGACGACACACCGGGAAGCTGATCGTTGTGCAGCACCAGCACCCCGTGATGGGGAACGAGCGCCCCGGACGCATCGAACACCGGGGCCGTCTCGGTCGCTGTCGCCTCGCGTTGGACGTCGTAGATCGTCGTGACGAGTCGGCCGTAGGCGATATTGCCCAGACCGAGCGAATACAGCGAGAGGCGGACCGGCGTCCACATCGTCTGGTCGCTGAGCACGAGCGAGGCGACGGGATCGGTGTTCGAACCGTCGAGCACTTCCGAACGCAGCAACTCGAAGACGTACCGGGCCGGGATCTGACCGTTCGACGGATGGAACGGGTCGGCCTGGGTCATGAGGTGCGCCGGTCCGGCCAGCTCCTCGTGCAACCCGTCGTCGGCGACGAACGGCGGCACGGCGGCGGCATCGGACAGGTCGAGCGGGCCGGCGTGCGCGGCGAATCGCACGTCGATCGTGAACCCGGAACCGCCGTCGCCCTGTGCGAGCGGTGCTTGATCGGCGGCGATCAGTCGGGCGATCGTGTCCTGCGCCGAGTCATCGGCATCGTGGGTGAAACGAAGTCCCAACGATCCGGCCAGGAACGCGGCGGTCGCATGCGCCGGCCAGGTCGCGTCGCCCGATCGAATCGTCGCATCGTCGGTCACGATCGTGCTCCGCGACATCACCGCCGGGTCGGCGAGTGCCACGAAGAACGACTCGGGCAGCTCGATCGGCCCGACCCACGCGAGGTCGGGCGCGATCGCCAGGTCGGTGGCGTGGTCGACGAATCCCGATGAGGTCGAACGGTCGGCAGCTACGAGCAGCGTGCCGGTGCGCAGCCAGTCGACAGCGTCGGGCGGGTCGAGGACGCCCGCCGCGTCGACGGTCGGCGTCGAGCCGGTCCCGTTCGTCCGATCGGCGACGAAGTACACGCTGCCCGCAAACGGCGGAACGACCGCCGGCGCCGGTTGCGTCGGATCGGCGAGCGAGAACGCCAGGCGCAGCAGGTTGGGGTCGCCGGGCTGGTGCTCGGACACGACCGTCGCGGTGTCCACACGGGCTTGGTCGGCGGCGGTCAACGGGAAACGCATCAGCTCACGGGGCACCGACGACTCCTTCCACTCGGGCCGTCGCCGAACCGGTGGCGGCCAGACATCTCAGCCGGTAGCTGTACGCCGCGCCGGTGGCAGTGAGACCGGTGTTGGTCGTGTCGAGGTACTCGCTGGCGTCGCCGTCGAGCCGCGCGAGCACACGAGCCGGACCGTCGGCTCCGGCGAGCCGTTCGACGTCGATCGCCTGATAGCGGTCGCCGTTCACCCACCGCAGCCGGGCGCCGCCGCGAGCGATCCACTCGAGGTCGGTCGGCGGGTTCACCGGCCCAACGCTGCGTCCGACGACCGAACGGGAACGACGGCCTCGAATCGTGCGCTTGGTGGTTCCGGTGTCGTCGATCGGATCGTCGACGACTCGATACGGCACCGTCCTCCACACGTGATCGAGGCCGGGCTGCACGTCGAGGTCGTCGATCGAGATGGCGAGACGGTCGCCCACCGTTTCGGGCTGCGTGGCGGGGTCGATGTCGGCGACGAGCGTCCACGAGCCACTCGCGTCGGCAGGCCGCCGCTCGACCACGTACCCGACGTCGTCGCGTTCCAACTGGGGACCAATGACGTCGATGGTGACGGCACGCGTGCCGTCGTGGATCTCGGTCGGCGTCGCCAATCGCACCGCGGCGATGTGAGCATCGGCCGGCGGGCGCACGTCGGGGACGCGGACCGGGCCCAGCGGAGCGCTGAACGACCCGACCACCCCGGCTGCCGACACCGGGCGGACCAGGTACACCGCTCGAAGCGGAGCTCGACCGGGCAACTCATCGATGTGGCTGGTCGTCCACGCCTCGGCGGTGCGCAGCTCGAACAGGTCCTCGCGGGCGGCGGCATCGGTGGCGAGTCGGGCATCGGATCGTGGCGTCGCCAGGATCGGCAGCGCCGGTTCGAGCAGCCGCCACACCTCGTAGCGCACGGCGTCGACGGCCGGGTCCCATCGCAGCTCGAATCGGGAGACCGGGTCGTAACGCGTCGCCGAGGTCGCCCACTGCACGGGTGGTGCGGGCGGAATCGACACCGGTTCCGGTGCGATCGTGCTCGTGGCCGAGATGGTGGCGTCGACTCCGTGGCCCTCGTTGCCCTCGAGTTGGACGAGGGCGGGGTCGCTCGCGGTCACCGCGGGTCCGATCACGTATGGCTTGGCATCGCTGGAACGAGCGGTGACGGTGATCGTGCCGGACACGAATCCGGGCGGCGCCTGCACATCGAGCTTGAGGTCCTTCGCCGGGTACACGATGAACGGCGAACCGGCCAGGTCGGTGGCGAGGCGACCGGTCGCACGCAGCGCATCGAGCGCCGATCGGGCCGGCGTCCCCGGGCTCGGTTCGTCGATGACCCACTCGTCGCCGCTCGCGCGCGCCGTCACCGAGGTTCGCAGCAGGTGGAGATACAGCGACACCTCGGGCCCGGGACGGCGCCGCCCGACCGGCAGCTCGACGACGAGCGGATGTTCGGACACGAGCGCCGCGACGAGTCCCACGATCGGCTTCGGACGTTTCACGTTGGCGACCCGAGTGGTCACGCCGTCGTCGACGGAGCGCACGATCGTGCCGGCTCCGAGGGTGGGCGCCTCGCCGGCGTGGAGCGCCACGAAGAGCGTGCGCGCGGTGGCGCGGGAGATGCGATGCGATCGTCCGCCGATCATCAGCGTCCCGCCGACGAACTCCTTCAGATCGGCAGGGCTCGAGGCGGCCACGGCGGCTTCGGTCAGGTCGACCGAGGTCACCTCGTTGACCGTCACGGGCTGGTACTCAGTCGACGTCCACGACGTCTCGATGCGGAACTCGGCCGCGTCGGCCTCTCGGAAGTCCTGACTTGCGTCGAACTGCAAACGCACATGGCAGCGTGTCGAGCCGTCGACGTCGAGCGCGAGTGAGGTGTCGTCGACGAATCGCGGGACCGGCGGACGCGGGCCGATGGAATCGACGTGCACCACGGTGGTCTCGGCATGGTCGTCGGACGCGATGCCCAGCAGATTCACGCCCCACACCCGATAGTGCATCCAGCCTTCGAGCGGCGGCCATGGCCGACCGGCGCCGTCGACCGCGTGGACGTCGGACGCAGCCACGGGCACGTGCAACGCGTCGGGCTGGATCCGCTTGAAGCGTCGCGCCGGCGGAGCGGGCGGTGCGCTGGCGTCGCCCGCTGTCGACGCGCCGTGTTCGTAGCCCTTCACGAGAAACGTGACCGGCTGGTCGGCATGCAGCAGACGTTCGTCGTCTGATCGGGGCAGGTCCCAGCGCAGCGCCGAGTGTGTCGCTCCGGGGCGCGGGTACGTCGCTTCGACCCCGATCGGTTGACCGGTGCCGTCGACGGGCACGTACCAGTCCGGAGGTGTCCAGCCCAGCTTGGCGAACGCCGGATGCCCCACGTCACCCTCGATCACGTCGGCGGCCATCCACTCGGGTGCATCGACCGTGGTCAGTGATTGACCGTCGATGACGGTCGACAACGACTTGCCCCAGCGTGAGCCCCACCACGCGCCCAGCTCGTAGCCCATGTCGTTCAGGCCGGTGATGTCGTCGTCGGTGGCGAGGCCGAGCAGGACGGCGTACTCGTAGCGCACGGCGAGCGACTCGAGGAACTTCATCACCTCGAGTCCGTAGTAGGCGGCCGTGATCGGTCCGGCCACCGGGTCGGCGAGCAGTTCGTCGAAGGTCGGCGGGATGGGACGACTCCAGATGAGCGCGTGGTAGAACGGCTCGGCGGTGTGGAGGTGTCCGAAGAACTCGGCGATTTCGGGGAGCAGTTCGAGTCGTTCGTCGATCGGGATGCGCGGGTCGACCGCCCGCACGAGCGGGAGGAGGAATCCGAGGTCGTCTTCGGTGACCGCGTCGAAGTACGGCCCGGCGACCGGCGTCCGCGCCAGCAGATCGGCTTCGAACGCCGCCCACGAATCGGTCGCCGGAAGGTAATACGTGCCGACGAGGCTGCGTGCCACCGCCCCGCCCGGCAAGCGTTCGATGCGGAACACCCGATATCCGCTGCTCGGGAATCCGAGCATCGGACGACTCGTCCAGCGGATCGACGCGATGCGGTCGGGCAGATGCGCCGGACGCAACGCCGCCATGATGTCGACGTCGAGGAACGGCCGGAGGAATTCGAGCGCCATCAGCCGTCTCCCGATCGAATCGTGTCCGCATCGACCGTGAAGGCCGTGATCTCCGAACCGCCGAACCCGTCGACGAGTCGTCGCGGCAGGCCGGGCGCCTCCCGGTTCCATGTCAGACCGAACGTGGTGTCGGCGAGCGGTAGGTCAGCCGGCGGGATGACGAGCACCCGGGTCCCGTCGCCGTTGCCGACCAGCGTCGTCGCGGACCCCGCCACCTGGACGGCGAGCCGGGTGCCGGGTTCGAGCGGCTCGGGTGCCTCGAACAGCCAGGCCTGCACGCTCCGACCGGTGGGGTCGAGCACGGCGGTGATGGTAAATCGGTCGACGTAGGCGATCGTGGCGAGGCCGAGCGTGCGAATCGCCGCATCGAAGTCCGTCGGTGTCGCCACCCTGCCGGGCGCCTGATGTGCGGGGGCGACCTCGCGGTCGGTGGCGACGAGATCGCCGAACGTCTCGTACCGGCCGGTGGTGAAGGTCCATGCGTACAGGGGTGATGCCGGCGCCTCGCTGGACACGATCTGGGCCTCGTAGCGGGTGTTCGGTTCGAGCAACCCGGCGAGGTCGGTGCCGCCGATGTACTGGACCACCTCGGCGACCGGT
>JBBSOH010000138.1:0-9847 GCA_038259945.1 Acidimicrobiales bacterium | reverse complement strand
CCGATCGGTACCCCTGGCGAGCCGTGGGGCGAGGCCGAGAAACAGCAATGGTTCGAGTCCCAGTCGGTGGAGCGCAGCTACCGCGACGACGTTCTGGCGAAACTCGATGAACTCGACGACTCGTTCGAGGTGTCCCAATACGGCGCTCTGTCGATCGATCCGGAGCGATATCCGCTGATGGCGGTCACGGTGGCGTCCGATCGAGCCGATGCACCGTGGGCGTTGATCACCGGCGGTGTGCACGGCTACGAGACCAGCGGCGTCCACGGGGCACTCGAGTTCCTGAATGCGCACGCGACGAGCTACCGCGACCGGCTGAACCTGGTCGTCGTGCCGTGCGTGAGTCCGTGGGGCTACGAGGTGGTCAACCGGTGGAACCCGAACTGTCTCGACCCCAACCGGTCGTTCAGCCCCGGGACGGACGTGGAGGAGTCGGCCTCACTCATGGGGTTGCTCGCCGACCTCGAGGAGGACGTCCTCGTCCACATCGATCTGCACGAGACGACCGACAGCGACGAGTCGGAATTTCGTCCCGCTCTCGCCGCTCGCGACGGGCTGCAGCTCGAACCGGGTGCGATTCCCGACGGCTTCTACACCGTCGGCGACACCGAGAATCCGCAACCCGAGTTCCAGGCGGCGATCATCGCCGGAGTCACCGAGGTGACGCACATCGCCCCAGCGGACGACAACGGCCAGATCATCGGATCGGACGTCACGCAGCCCGGGGTGATCGAGTACCGCAACGCGGAATGGGGTCTGTGCGCCGGCGTGACCGGCGCCCGATTCACCACCACGACCGAGGTGTATCCGGACAGCCCGAAGGCGACGCCCGCCATCTGCGTCGACGCCCAGGTCGCCGCCGTTCGCGCCGGGCTCGACTTCGTGCTCTCGAACGGCTGAGGCCAGGCCGACTGCATTCGAGCTGACGTCCCCCACTCGATCCGCCACCGCGGCCACGGAGTCCGGTGTCCACCTTGGGGTCAGACCCGAACCTGGACATCCTCGACGATTCGACGGTCCCGATTCGACGGTGTCTACTCGACCGTGACGGTGGCCTGCATGTCCGGGTGCAGGGTGCAGAACAGGCTGTAGACGCCGGGCTGGTCGAAGCTCAGTTCGAAGTTCGTGCCGGGATCGAGCAGACCCGAGTCGAACTCGTCGAACATCGGAGCGTCGAACGTTCCGGCGGTCACCGTGTGCGGCACGGCATCGACGTTGTTGAAGAACAGGGACTGCCCGACTGCAAGTTTCAGGTCACCGTTGTAGACGAAGTCGGTGATCAGCGACTGCTCAGCGCCCTCGGGGAAGTCCGTTCCCTGGACCTCGCGGGTCTCGAAGATCGCATTCGGGTCCGAGATCGGTGCCACCGTCGGGTTCCACATCGAGAACACGCCGAGGTCGTTGTCGTGCAACGGGTCGACCCACGCATGGATCATCCAGCCGAGCGACGCACTGAAGCTGCCACCGGCGGCCTGGCACTCGGCGATCGGCAGGAACGAGTCGCGTCCCTCCGACGCACCACGGCACAGGTTGTAGTGGATGTGCCAGTTGTCGAGCGGCCCGGCGAACGTCTCGGGGTGGTCGTTGCCGATGATCTGCGGCGGGATGATGAACGACGTGCCGATCAACTGCATCGGATCGCCGGTCCAGGTTCCGTCGACGCACTGGCCGAGCGGGGCGGTGGGCACGCTGTCGTCGGCGAGCGCATAGAGCAGGATCTCGGGCTCGCCCGGATCGAACCCGTTGGCGATCGACGAGCCCTTGTAGAGGTGAGTGCCCATGTTGGGCGTCTGGATCCGGTCGCTGACGAACCCTTCGGCACAGGCGGCATTGATGTCGGCGTGCGCAACGGCGAACGCCGACAGTTCGTCGAGTTGGGCGACGAGTTCGCTCAGTTCTTCGGCGGTCATCTGCAGTTCGTCCGGGATGGCGCCGCCGGAGTCGTGCAGTGCCTTCAGCTCGAGGTAGCTGCACGGTAGATCCGTGTCCTGACAACGGACGGTCGATTCGAGCGGACCCTCCACGAGCGTTGGCACCACGCCGGCGCTGGTCTCCCGGAACACGTAGCGAGAGAAGCCCGGTGCACCGCCGGCGGCGAACGTGAGGCCCTCGGGGAACTGCGCGTCGGCGGCCACTTGATCGAACGACGCGGCTTGGTCGACGTAGGCGTTGATCTGTTCGATCGTGCGCGCATCGTTCGGGTCGATCGTCGTGGTGGTCTCGGCGGCCGTCGTCGGCGTCGCCGTGGTAGGTGTCGCAGTGGTCGGTGCCGCGGTGGTCGGTGCCGTCGTCGCTTCCGGTTCGGCCGGAGCGTCGGTGGCCGACGCGGCGGGTGCCGCAGCCTCCGGCACTGTCGAGGAATCGGAGCCGGAACATGCGGCAACGGTCACGGCAGCCACCACGGCAACGCCCATCAAGGTCTTGCGCACGTCGTACCCCCACGGTCTCGAAAGATTGTGCTTCGGCACCATAGTGGCAGTTCGACTGCCGAGCACGCCCGAGCTCGCCAAGGACGGCCATCGGTAGCGTGAACAGATGGAATCGACCGACCAGAGCACGGATCCGGCCACCAGCGCCTCGACCGGCGGCACCACCGATACGAGCGGCCTGCACGTGCTCGGTGCGACCGTGCGACACGCCATCGACCACGTCGAGGTGTTCCCCGCACCCGTCGGGATCTCGACGGTGAAGTTCACCAACGAGGAACTCAATTCGATGTGCCCGGTCACCGAACAGCCCGACCTGTCGACGGTGGTGATCGAGTACACGCCCGATCAGTGGTGCATCGAGTCCAAGAGCCTCAAGCTGTACCTGTGGGGCTTCCGCAACCGGGCCGTGTTCGCCGAAGCTCTCGCCGTCGAGATCGCGGACGAGGTCATGGCGACCGCACGCCCCAAGGCAGTGAGCGTCACGGTGACCCAGGCGCCACGCGGCGGCATCGAAGTCGAAACCGTCTGCCACCGCCACCACTGACCCGGCAGGTGTTGACGGCCGCAGTGGGTCAGACCCGATACGGCCGGGTCAGAGGGCGGACGCGGTCGGAGTGGGTCAGACCCGATACGGCCGGGTCAGAGGGCGGCGGCGATGGTGTGGCGCTGTTCGATCGGGCAGAACGCTGACTGGATTGCGTTCACGTTGAGTTGACGCAACTCGGCTGCCGTCAGATCGTGAGCGTTCGCGACGGCGGCGAACTCCGATGACGGCATCACGCCACTCATCAGGCGGTTGTCCGTGTTGACCCCGACGCTGAACCCGGCGCGCAGCATCGCGGCGATCGGATGTGCCGCAATCGATTCGACCGCACCGATCTGCACGTGGCACGTCGGCGCCATCTCCAGATGCACCTGGTGGTCGAGCACGTACCGCGCGAGCGGACCCAGGCCGGTTGCCGTGTCGATCGATCCGTCGGGGGCGAACTCGATGTCGGCCTGGAGCCGTACGCCGTGACCGATGCGGTGAGCTCCGTACTCGATCGCTTCGGAGATCAGTTCGAGATCCGGTGGCTCGCTCGCGTGGATCGTGACGTTCTGCTGCGTGCGACGGGCGAACGCCAGCGCCTCGGCGTGCAGCGACGGCGGAAATCCGGTCTCGGCTCCGGCGAGGTCGAGTGCCACGACCTTGTCGTCCCACGCCCGCATCCGGTCGACGAGGTGGGCGATCTCGAGCGACCGGCGCTCGGTGCGCATCGCACAGAGGATCGCGTTGACCACGATCGACGTCCCGTCGGCACCGGCCTCGGCCTCGCCCCGCCTGAAGCCCGCCGTGACCGCCTCGACCACCTCGTCGAGTGCGAGCCCCTGAGCCTGGTGCAGTTCGGGAGCGAAGCGGACCTCGGCGTACACGCACCCGTCGGCAGCCAGATCGGCAACTGCCTCGGCAGCGACGCGTTCGAGGTGGTCCGCTCGTTGCATCACGGCGCACGTGTGCTCGAAGGTGGCCAGGTACTGGATGATGTCGTCGGTGTCGGCGCCACGGGTGAACCACGCCTGCAATTCATCGACGTCGGTCGACGGCAGCGTCCAGCCGATCGCGTCGGCCAGTTCGATCACCGTCGACGGTCGCAGCCCACCGTCGAGATGATCGTGGAGCAGCACCTTGGGCAGCGCCACGGCATCGGACAGTGACACCGAGGTGATCGCCACGGTCAGCCGCCCTTGCGGTAGATCTGCCCGTCGGCCGCCGGCATCCGCAACCGCTGGCTCATGAACACGAGCACCAACAGAACGGTCGCGTAGGGCATCGTGTTCGGTAGCCAGTTCGGCGCCGTACTGCTCTGGGACCACCAGATCAGCATCGCCAGCGCGAGCACCCCCGCGATGATCGAGTCGGTCCACTTCCGGTTGACGACGGAGAACACCAGTACAGCGATCAGCGCGATGCCGATCACGAGCAGTAGCGCTCGCGTCCCCAACCCGGTGCTGTCACGGAGCGCGAGCACGAACGGGTAGCCGAAGAGCAGCGACCCGAGCATCACGCCGCCCGGCCGCCAGTTGCCGAAGATCAGCGCAGCGAGTCCGATGTAGCCACGCCCGAGGGTCTGGCCCTCGCGGTAGATGCCGGCGAGTTCCATCGCGACGAAGCCACCCGCCACACCGGCGAACGCTCCACTGGTGACGACGCCGATGTACTTGTGCAGGTAGATGTTGACGCCGAGGCTCTCGCCCGCTTCGGGGCGTTCACCGCAGATCCTGATGCGCAGCCCGAGCCGCGTGCG
Source organism: Acidimicrobiales bacterium (assembly GCA_038259945.1). GTDB lineage: Bacteria > Actinomycetota > Acidimicrobiia > Acidimicrobiales > Ilumatobacteraceae > Ilumatobacter_A. The sequence continues at coordinate 5,133 of JBBSOH010000138.1, read as the reverse complement.
CCACAGGACGAATCCGCTGAGAGGCACGAGAGCGAACGCGATCACCGTGTAGAGCGACAGGCTCTGCATCGCACCTTCGAGGAATCCGGCCACGTCGGAGACGAAGAACCAGTCCTTGTCGTCGAGTTCGCCGAGGAGGCTGGTACTTCCGCCCTGGCCGGCGAGCAGCGGCACGTCGAACTTGGGCAGCCCGACAGCGCGCGGTGACTGGGTGATCGACCCGCCCTCCCAGTCGCTGAACACCTGGTCGGACAAGAACCTCGTGAGGCCCGGAGCGAGGATGTTGATGGCCACGCCCGAGATGATGTGGTCGACGCCGAAGCTCACGGTTGCCACGGCGTGCAACAGGCCCCCGAGAGCACCGCCGATGGCTCCGCAGACCAGACCGGCCCACGGCGAGTCGAAGTTGACCGTGCCCCAGGCACCGAACCAGGTGCCCAGGATCATCATCCCTTCGAGGCCGATGTTGACCACGCCAGCACGCTCGGAGAACAGGCCACCGAGACCGGCCAGGAGGATCGGCACTGCGAAGCGGAGCATCGCGCCCGATGTGCCCGGTTCGGTGAGCACCGAACTGCCCTCACCGCTGATCTCCTGCACGATCGACAGCAAGAGCACGCCGAGTGCGGCCGCAGTCATCCAGCGGATCGGTCCGGGCAGGGCGACGTACTTGGCGAAGAGTCCCTTGACGCCGCCCTCTTCGGGAGTGTCGGCGGGGCGGGGAGTGGCGATCACGTCGGTCATGCCGGCACCTCCGATCCTTCGACCGGTACGGAGTCGTCACGGCGTTCCGTTGCCTCTGCGGCCGACTTGGCTTCGTCGCGCAGACGGATCCGGCGCACGACCTCGTAGGCCACCACTGCACTGAGCACGATGATTCCCTTCATGATCTCCACGATCTCGGGTGTGGCCGAACCGGTGATCTGGAGGATGCCCGACGACGTGGAGAGGAACCCGAAGAGCAGCGCGCCGACGGCGATCCCGACCGAGTTGTTGCGTCCGATCAGCGCAACAGCGATGCCGTTGAATCCGATGCCGCGCACGAAGCTCTGGCTGTATTGGCCCTTGTCACTGAGCACCTCGAACATGCCCACGAGGCCGGCGACGGCGCCGGACAGGAGCATCGCGTACATGATCATCCGCTTCGGTGGGACACCACCGGCTCGGGCGGCCATGGGGTTGTAGCCGCTGGCGCGGAAGTCGAAGCCGAGCCTCGTGCGGTTGATGAACAGGTGGTAGCCGATGCCGACCACGACGGCGATGATCAGGACGCCGGTCAATTCGCGGCCCTTGCCGATCTCGCGGGTGACGGTCTCGAGCACCCGGTTCAGGCTCGGCAGGCGACCCGACGCGGCGAGCGGCGTGGTGCCGGAGTTGCTGGCACCGGAGTCGTCCTGGAACTCGACGAGCAGCCAGGCGATGACGCCGCCGACGGCGATGAAGTTGAGCATGATCGTCGAGATCACCTCGTTGATGCCGCGAGTCACCTTGAGTGCGCCGGCCACGCCGGCCCAGGCGGCGCCGACCGACATGGCGACCAGCAGGATCACGGCGACGTGGAGTGGTGCCGGCAGGTCGACGACGAACCCGGCGCTCCCGACGGCGGCTGCGAAGAACGCGGCGATCAGGTACTGACCTTCGACGCCGATGTTGAACAGGTTCATCCGGAATCCGATCGCCGCAGCGATGCCGGAGATGTACAGCGGTGTGGCGTTGTTCAAGATGTCGACGAACGTCTCGAGACGGCTGGCGTTCTCGAGCATGTCGGAGAATGCGTTGTACGGGTTGTTGCCGGAGATCAGCAGCACGACCGACGAGAGAGCCACGGCGAACACCACGGCGGCGAATGGTGCGCCGACGGCGAGCGCGACGCGTCGGAGGATGGACTGGTTCACGGCTGTACTCCCACGGAGTCGGTCGTCGTCGCTTCCGGGTGCGTCGGCGGTGCGACGCCTCCCGGTGAGTCGTCGTCCAGGTGGGCGCCGGTCATGTAGGCACCGAGCACGCGTGGCGTCACGTCGGCGGGATCGAGTGTGGCCACGAGCTTGCCGTGGAACATCACGACGATCGTGTCGGACAGTCCGATGAGTTCCTCGAGGTCGGCCGAGATCAGCAGCGTGGCCAGCCCTCCGGCGCGAGCGGTGCGGAGATGGTCCCACACCGCTGCCTGTGCGCCGACGTCGATGCCGCGAGTCGGGTGCGAAGCACTCAGCAGGTCGGGGTTCGTCGTGATCTCGCGACCGAGGATCAACTTCTGCTGGTTGCCGCCCGACAGCGCGTGGGCGGACACGTCGACGTTCGGGGTGCGCACGTCGTACCAGTCGCAGATCTCCTCGGTGCGGGCGCGGGTTCCGCCACGGTCGATCCAGATCCCCTTGGAGAACGGCTTCTCGGTCTGGTGTCCGAGCGCGATGTTCTCCCACAGGGGTGCGTCGAGCAACAGCCCCTCGACGTGACGGTCCTGAGGGACATACGCCATTCCGGCCTCGCGCCGCTCGCGCACCGACCGGGTTGCGAGGTCGTTGCCGTTCAACGACACGGTGCCGGACTCGGGGGTCATCGTGCCGATGATCGCCGACACGAGTTCGTGCTGGCCGTTGCCTTCCACTCCGGCGATTCCGACGATCTCACCGCGACGGATGATGAGCGACACGTCGTCGACGACGCGGCGCTTGTCGGCGTCGAGCACCGTGAGTCCGTGCACGTCGAGCGACACCTCGTCGGTGACGGTCGAGTCCGTGGTGTCGGGCACCGGCAGCTCCGACCCGACCATCAGTTCGGCGAGGTCGCCGGCGGTGACGTCTTTCGGATCGACGGTGGCGATGGTCTTGCCCTGGCGCAGCACGGTGATCGAGTCGGCGATCTCGAGCACTTCCTGGAGCTTGTGGTCGATGAACAGGATCGTGGCGCCCTTGGCCTTGAGGTCGCGCATGTTGCGGAACAGCTCCTCGACCTCCTGCGGCACCAGGACGGCGGTGGGCTCGTCGAGGATCAGGATCTGGGCACCGCGGAACAGCACCTTGATGATCTCCACCCGCTGGCGTTCACCCACCTCGAGCGTCTCCACCAGGTCGTCGGGGTCGATCGTCAGACCGTACGACTCGCCCACTTCGTCGAAGTGGCGTCGGGCTTCACGGAAGTCGATCATGCCGATGCCGTTGGTGGGTTCGGAGCCGAGGATCACGTTCTCGAGTACGGTGAGTTGGTCGGCCAGCATGAAGTGCTGGTGGACCATCCCGATTCCCCGAGCGATCGCGTCGCTCGGGGACGACAGGCTGACCGGCTCGCCGTCGATCAGCATCTGACCCTCGTCGGGCGCCTGCATACCGTAGAGCATCTTCATCAGCGTCGACTTGCCCGCACCGTTCTCGCCGCAGATCGCGTGGATCTCCCCGCGCTGCACGGTCAGGTTGACGTCGTCATTGGCGATCACGCCGGGGAAGCGCTTGGTGATGCCGATCAGTTCGATCGCTGCGGTCACAGGGGTCCCTTCGAGGGGTCGAGATGGAGTGCGAAAACGAAACGAGCGGGGCCGGCGGACCGGCCCCGCTCGTCGGAGGTTAGTTCGTTCCGGCCGAGGCCGGAATTCCGCTCGGGGCGGATGGGCTCACCCCGAGTGATGCAGCAAGGTCAGCTCGGCTCGATCGGCACTTCGATGGTGCCATCGATGATCTGCGCCTTGAACTCTTCGAGCTGGTCGACGTATTCGTCGACGAAGCCACCCGAGGTGGAGTAGCCGACACCGTCGACGCTGAGGTCGTACACCTGCTGGCCGGCGGCGAACGTGCCGCTGTTGGCTGCATCGGTGATCTCGAACACGGCGTTGTCGACCCGCTTGAGCATCGAGGTCAGGATGTACTCCTGCAGCTCGGGGTCGGTCGTGTTGTACTGATCGGAGTCGACGCCGATGGCCCACACCTTGGAGCCCGACGAGTCGCTCTGCTCCTTGGCGGCCTCGAACAGGCCGCTGCCGGAACCGCCGGCTGCGTGGTACACCACGTCGGCGCCGTCGGCGTACATCGACAGAGCGATTTCCTTGCCGCGGTCGGGAGCGGTGAAGCCGTCGAAGTCAGGAGCAGCGGTGATGTACTGCGCGATGATCTCGATGTCGGGGTTCACGGCCAGAGCGCCGGCCTGGAAGCCCGCCTCGAACTTCTCGATCAGACCGAAGCCGGACACGCCACCGAGGAAGCCGATGGTGCCGGTCTCACTCTGCAGCGCGGCTGCGGCGCCGACCAGGTACGAGCCCTGTTCTTCGGCGAACGTCAGCCCGGCGCAGTTCTCGCAGCGCGGGGCGGGGCCGCCCTCGGCTTCGAAGTCGAGCATTGCGTCGTCAACAACGGCGAACATCGTCTCCGGGTTGTTGGCTGCTGCTTCCACGACTTCGTCGGCGAAGAGGAAGCCCACGCCGATCACCAGCGGATTCTCGTCCGCCTGAAGCTGCAGCAACTCGCCGCGGTCCGAGCCGTCGTCGTTCGGGACGAGGTCGGTGAAGGTGATGCCGAGTTCGTCAGCGGCACGCTCGATGCCGGCGAAAGCGGAGTCGTTGAACGACTGGTCGCCCTTGCCGCCGATGTCGTAGGTCAGACCGACCGAAATGGCGTCACCGGACGGTGCGGGTTCGGCCGCATCGGTGGTTGCCGTTGCGTCGCTGGTGACGGCTGCGTCGGTCGTGTCGGATTCGGTGTCGCTGCTCGAGTCGCTGCTGCCACAGGCAACGAGGCCCAGTGCGGCAACGACGCCGAACGCGAGCATCTGCTTGCTCTTGATCATGTTCTCCCCTTAGTGGATTGAGCCCGGGAACGCCCGGGTGTTCACGTGAAGGCACAAAGCTACCCGTCGGTAGCCTCTGTGTGAAGCGCGATCTGACGATCGGCGTGGGTGTCACACGGTGTTCATCGTCCGGTGACCTGGCGATGCAACGCTCACCGACAGTGCCGTCAGCGGTCGACGATGCCGCCCGACGAGGCCGGCGGCGACATAGCGTGGCGAGGATGGCACCCCGGACGCCACCGACTCTCAGCCCCGCGAGCGGTCCGACACCGAACTACTGGGCGCGCCGCGCCGGTGCGCTCGTCGTGGTCCTCGTGGTCGCGTACGCACTCGTGCGAGCGGTCGGGTCGATCGTCGGGG
>JBBSOH010000137.1:0-9942 GCA_038259945.1 Acidimicrobiales bacterium | reverse complement strand
GTCGACGTACGGATCCTCGGCGCGACCTCGCCCGTGAGCGACGACGTCCAATTGCACGAGACGACCGTGGCCGACAGCGGAGCGATGTCGATGAACGAGGTCGAGGAGGGTTTCGTCGTCCCGGCCGGCGGCCAGTTCGTCTTCGAGCCAGGCGGCCCACACATCATGCTGCTCGGCATCGATGCGGCGACGTACCCGACCGACGAAGTCGACGTCGTGCTCGAGATCGACGGTGGCGACCCGGTCTCCTTCTCGGCGCCGGTCCGCGCGATCGGCGACGGCAGCGATGCCATGGACGACATGGATGGCATGGACGGGATGGACGGCTGAACCGCAACGGCGCTGGTTCGATGGGCGACGGCGACCAGGCGGGCGACCACGCGGGCGACGACGACCACGCGCCCGAAGGCACCACCTGATCTCCGAGGTGTCAGACTCGGCGACGTGACCGAGCCCGATTCGTCGCCCGACTTCTACACCGACGCACAACGCGCACTGCAGGACGAGTTCGACACTCGCCGCCTCGCCGATGTGCATCGGATGTCGATCATCGCCGACGGCATCGACGAGGATCGCAGGGCGTTCATCGAGTCACGCGACTTCTTCTTCCTCTCCACGGTCGATTCCGAGGGCTGGCCGACCGTGTCGTACAAGGGCGGCCCGACGGGTGTCGTCCACGTCGAGGACGAGCGCACGATCGTCTTCCCGAGCTACGACGGCAACGGGATGTTCCTGTCGATGGGCAACGTCGGAGCGAGCGCGAAGATCGGTCTGCTGTTCATCGACTTCGAGACGCCCAACCGCCTCCGCCTCCACGCAACGGCAACGGTCCACACCGACGACCCGGCGCTCGAACGTTTCCCCGGCGCCGAACTGATCGTGCGTGCTCACGTCGAGAACACCTTCGTCAACTGTGCCCGCTACATCCACCCGCACGCACGCGTCCGATCGTCGGAGTACGTGCCCGACGCGGATGGTGGCCAGCCGTATCCGGCGTGGAAGCGGATCGACATGATCCAGCCGTTCCTCCCTGAGTCGGATCAGGGGCGGGCCGTCGACGCCGGTGGTGAGATCGACGTCGAGGAGTATGCGCGCCGGGTGACGGACGGAACCAGCTGACGGCGTCCGGGCCGGGGTCCAGGTTCGTGCCTGACCCCAACGTGGACGTCAGGCGCCGCGCAGGATCTGGCGGATCAGCGGTTCGTAGTGTTCGAGCGGGTTGCTCGTGTACGACGGGTCGAACGCGGTCTGGTCGTACTCACCGCAGAACTCGACGGTGCGGTCGAAGTGCGGGCTGTCGCGGTACTGCTCGCGGGCCTGGCCGTCGAGGCCGATGTAGTCCCAGAAGTAGTAGCCCTGGAACTCGCCGTGGTGCTTCACCATGAAGTAGTTCGCCTCGGACACGAACGGCTTCACGATGCCCGCCGCGATGTCGGGATGGTTGTACGGGCTGAGCGTGTCGCCGATGTCGTGGATCAGCGCACAGAACACGTACTCGTCGTCCTTGCCCGCCTTCTCGGCCCGTGTGGCCGTCTGCAGGCTGTGCTCCAACCGGTCGACCGGGAACCCGCCGTGATCACTCTCGAGATCGCGGAGCAACTTGATCACGCGGTCGGCCACGTGCGACTGGGTGACCTCGAGTTGCGGGATGATCTTGGCCCACTCCTCGGCCGTCGACTCCTCGAACGACGTGAACGTTGCCCGGAAGAGTTCCCCGGCGGCGTGCGCCGTGTCGGCGGTCGGTTCTGCGATGTCGGTCATGTTGTGTCCTCTGCTCTTCGTCGGTGCGACGGCCGTATCGGGTCTGACCCACTCCGGACCATCTGCTTCAGGTGGGGACAGGATCGTCGATGTCCGCAGTGGGTCAGACCCGATCCGGCCGGGTCACCTCTGGGCGGTTTGGATGGCTTGCCAGACGCGTTCGCTGGTGGCGGGCATGTCGATGTGCTTCACGCCGAGGTGGCTCACGGCGTCACAGACTGCGGACTGGACCGCCGGAGTCGAGCCGATGGTTCCGGACTCGCCGATGCCCTTCGCTCCGAGCGGGTTGACGAACGTGGGGGTCTCCATGTGGATCACCTCGAAGCTCGGCAGTTCGGTCGCCGAGATCATGCCGTAGTCGGCCAGGTTCGAGGTGACCGGGTTGCCGTCCTCGTCATAGCGGACCTCTTCGAGCAGCGCCTGCGCGGTGCCCTGGGCGATGCCGCCGTGGATCTGACCGTCGAGCAGCATCGGGTTGAGCACCCGGCCGGCATCGTCGCACGCGACCTGGCGCAGATGCTTGACCTGGCCGGTGCCGGTGTCGACCTCGACGACGGCGATGTGCGCACCGAACGGGAACGTGGCCATCTCGGCGACGAACGTGGTGCTGATGGTCATGTCGTCGCCGTCCTGGCGTGCGGCCACGGCGATGTCGGCCCACGACTTCGACAGCGCGGGCGTGCCGGCGACGTGGAAGACGCCGTTGTCGGTGTCGATCATCACGTCGGCCTCATCGGCTTCGAGCAGCTTCGCCGCGGTCTTCTTGGCCTTCTCGACCAACTCGACGGCTGCCTTGTTGACGGCCACGCCGCCCTGCTGCAGCGAGCGCGAGCCCATCGTGCCGCCACCGACCGGGGTCTTCTCGGTGTCACCGAACACCAGCGTGATCTGATCGATCGGGATCCCGGTCTCGGCGTTCGCGATCATCGACCAGGCGGTGTCGTGGCCCTGGCCCTGCGGCGTGGTGCCGGTGTAGACGGTGGCGGTGCCGTCGTCGTTGACCTCGATCTTGGCGTCCTCCTGCTTCGGGTCGACTCCGCCGGTGATCTCGACGTAGATGCACACGCCGATGCCCAACTGCTTCGCGTCACCCGAGTCACGCCGCGCCTGCTGCTCCTGTCGCAGCTTCGTGTAGTCGGCAGCTTCGAGCACCTTGTCGAGCGATGCCTCGTAGTCACCCACGTCGTACGCCTGCGCCACGGCCGTGGTGTGCGGTTCCATGAACTTGGGGATCAGGTTCATGCGGCGCACGTCCACGGGGTCCTTGCCGATCTCGGCGGCGACCAGGTCCATCGCCCGCTCGATCGCCGCGGTTGCCTCGGGGCGACCGGCACCTCGGTACGCAGTGGTCGGCGTGGTGTTGGTGACGACCGAGGTGGTGCGCACCTCCATGTTCGGGATGTCGTACACCCCCGACGCCATCGGGCGGGTCATGAACGGCGCGAGGATCGTGCCCATGCCCACGAAGGCACCCGAATCCTGCAGGGCGTGCATCTGGTAGTGGGTGACCTTGCCCTCCTTCGTGCCGCCCATCGTGACGTACTGGATCTGCGCACGACCGTGACCGAGGGTCATCATCGACTCGCTGCGGGTCTCCACGAAGCGGACCGGTCGGCCAACGTCCTTGGCGAGCGAACCGAGCAGCAGTTCCTCGGCGTAGGCGTCGATCTTGGCGCCGAAGCCACCACCGACGTCCGGCGTGATGAGGTGGACCTTCGTGCCCTCGCCTCCGTTGGCGGCGACGAAGTGGACCTTGTCGCCCTGGGCGCCCTGCGTGGAGAGCCACTGGACGAGCGTGTCGCCGTCCCACACGGCGGCCGAGGCGCGCACTTCGAGGGGGCACGGAGCGACGCGCTGGTTGACGAAGCGACCGGTGACGGTGACCTCACAGTCGGCGAAGTACTCGGCCGTGTCGGTGTTCTCGGGGATGCCGAGCGCCGTGGTGTCGAACACGCCGTTGGAGCCTGCGGCTTCGTAGATCAGGGTGTCCGAAGCGAGTGCGGCTTCGATGTCGACGAGGGCGGGGAGGAACTCGTAGTCGACGAACACGAGCTCGGCGGCGTCGGTGGCCTGCTGGAGGGTCTCGGCGACCACCACGGCAACCGGCTCACCGACGTGGCGCACCTTGTCGCTCGCGAGCAGCGAGCGTGCAGCGGCGGGGTTGAACGGCGACGGGATCGGCTCCAGGCCGAGTGTCTCGGCGGTGTGGACGGCGAGTACGCCCGGCATCTCCTTCGCCCCGTCGACGTCGATCGACTCGATCACACCGTGGGCCACCATCGAGCGGACGAACACCGCGTACACCGCTCCGTCGAGGCGGGGATCGGAGACATCGTCGGAGTACACGCCACCCGTCGTGAGGAACTTCGGATCTTCCTTGCGCTGGACTCGCGTCCCCAGAATGCTTGCACCGGCCACGTGTAACCCCTTGTTTCTCGTGTTTCTCGCGTGTCTCTCGTCGAGACGGGCCGTTCGGCCCTCGGGAGCAAACTAGTCGCACGGGTGGTGTCCGATGCCACACGAGCGCCAGCTTCACGCGTTGTTCGACGGCGTGCCGCCCGAGGGCGGCGTGTCCGTTCTCACGATCTCGATCGTCTGCAGCCCCGCCGGATCGTCGGACACCGTCGAGTAGCCGAACCCCAGCGACAGCGATCCGACCGTGATGACGTCGGCGACGCTCTCCACACTCAGCGCATCGGTGACGTCGTGGGTCACCGCTTCGTCGTTCGTCGGATCGACGACGGTCATGAACAGCCGCTGGCGCCCGTCGTCGAGCGCTCGGCTGACCACCGTGACCAGCGCGCCGTCGACCACCCACAATCCAGAGTCGCTGTACCCCTCATCGTCGGTGGCTGCACCACCGTTGGGCATCTGAGCACCGTTGATCGATGCCGATAGCGGCATCGTCTGCCACGAGTCGGCGAGGTCACTCGACCGGTACACCTCGACGACGCGCTGCGGCTCGGGCGCCCGATCGCTGCTGACCACGAGCACGAACAGTTCACCCTCGATGTCGACGATCTGCTCGGCCCGCGCCGACCCGGCGACACCCGTCAGCGCGTCGGCTTCCACCGGTGCCCAGGCACCGGCCGTCGACCGCCACACCGCGACGTCGACCGGCCCCGTCGTCGAGGTCATGTCGACCAGGTTCGTTCCGTCGGCTCCGTCGGGATCGGTACCGGCGGCTCCGCCGACGGCCAGGAGCGTGCCGTCGACAGCGATCACGTCGGCGACGAGCGACGGACCACCATCGGGGTCGAGCTGCGTCTGGGTCCATGCCACCGTGCCGGTCGGATCGGAGTCGGCCACCCCGGAGTCCGTGGGTTCGGCCCAGACCGCAGCGGTGAACGAGTCGGATCCCGGCTCGGCGATGCCGCCGAACACGAAACCACCGGCGACCGCGACCCCGGCCCGGACCGATGCGTCACCGATGGATGCGGCAGGTTCCCAGCCGACGCCGTCGTCGCTCGCCCACGTTGAGGTGAGGCCTTCGTAGGTCTGCGGGTACGCGATGTCGGTGACCGGGACGACGGCACGGCCGTCGTCGTCGGCGGCCACGAACGGAATCTGCTGACGTCCCGGCGACTCGATCACATCGGTGCCGACACGGGTCCATTCGAATCCGTCGTCGGAGCGCCACAGCGCACCGAAGGTGCCCGACCGCGGGTCGGCGGGGAACTCCGAACCCGACGCGACGATCGCCCCGTCGGCCAGCAGTGCGGCGCTCCCGAAGCTCCGGACGACCACGTCGTCGAGCGGCCCGGCGACCGTGGTCGGACGACGCCGAACCGTCACGTCGAATCGTTCGAGGTCGAACACGAGCACGTCGTCGTCGGGGTCCGGAGGCAGCGTTTCGAGAGGCTCTGTGTCGTCCGGAACCGACTCGACGGGCACGGATTCGCCGGGCACTGTCGAAGCCGACGCCACGGTGGTCGTGGACGCAGTCGGATCGTCGGGGCGGACGGAGTCGGTGGTGGTCGATGGAGCGTTCGGGTCGTCGGGCACCGACGGGTCGTCTGGTGCGCCGGAGTTGGTCTCGGTCGTCGGCGTGAGCGGCTCGATGGACTGCGACTGTTCGGTCTCCACACCGGCGTCCGGGGCGCATGCGCCTGCCGCAGCGACAGCGATGGCCCACGAGCAGGCCATGACCCACCGGCGCGGCCTGCGTGTCGTTCGGTCGCGGTTCATCCGGGGGCCACCGCCTGTCGGGTCGCCATCGGTGGCTTCATGATCAGGCCGGGCGGGTGACGATCTGGAAGTAACACATCTCGTCGTCGGTGCCTTCGGCCCACAGCACGTAACGCGGCTCGGCGTCGTCGTCCATCCGCGCCCGGTCCCACACGCAGTCGATCTGCACCCGATCGCCCGGCACCAGGACGATGTCCTCGATCGGTCGGTAGTCGAGTTGCCAGTCGAAGTCCCAGTTCGGGATGTCGAGCAGCACCCGCTCGCCCGGTGTGCCCGGATTGAGGGTCATCTTGACCGACTTGCCGATCTCGTGCTGATGGCCCCAGATCGAGACGATCCGTCCGGTCTGGGTCGGCAGCGTGCACGTCGACGACGCGATGCCGGTGGTCATGTCGGCATAGTCGGCGGGCGTCGTGCCGCAGGCCGCATTGAGGCCGTCCGCAGCGAACGAGCCGAGCGTGCCGGACCGGCTCTGCAGTTCGGCGATCGATGCGTCGCGATCGCACAGCGGGCCGACCTCTTCGGTGGAACACGGGATCTCAGCGGGGCCGAGGTAGATCCGCAGGTCGATCGGGTCGAGTGCGCCGCCGGCCGCATCGATGGCCGCCTGGTCGGCCATGTCGATCACGAGTGTCGACAGGTCGGGAGCGAGGTCGGCGAACACCGGCTCGTAGTGGTAGTGGATCTGCATGACGAAGAAGTCGCCGGGTTGCATCTCGATGCCCGTGTCGGCGGGCAGTCGTGTGGGGTCCTGGCCGGGAGCCCAGCTGAGGATCTGGTTCACGGTGCCACGCCCGCCGAAGCCGGCGAGTCCGGTGCACCCCCAGCCCACTGCGGGGTCGGCGGCGTCGCTCGCCTCGGCGGACTCTCGTGCGTCGGCGCTCGCCCGGAACAGCAGGGCGTGGTGCACCACTTCGGCGATGTCGGCTTCGATCCCGTAGCCCTGCACCCAACTCTGTTCGGTGAGGCCGGGGTCGTAGATCTGGCAGCGGTAGTCGTCGGGGTCGGTCGTGTCGCCCTTGTACGGCTGGGCCTGCAGCACGATGTCGCGGTCGATCACCGTGCGGGTCGTGCGGGTGGGTTCGATCGGTGTCGAGGGGTCGACATCGAGCGGGCTGCCGTCGGCCACCCAGGCGGCGACGGTGGCGATGTCTGCGGGGTCGAGGCGGCGGTCGTCGTGGAAGGCGACGTCGCCGTCGGCGGCAGGCCACGGTGGCATGTACCCGACGTCGATCACGGCGTCGATGTACTCGGCGTCGAACCCGTCGACGTCGCCTGCCGTCGCCATGTTCAGGTGGGCGGTACCCGGCCCGTCCGCCGTGTGGCACGACGCGCAGTTGCTCTCCAGGATCGGCTGCACATCGCTCGCGAAGGAGATCGCAGGTGAGGCGGGTGGGTCGGCGGCTTCGCTCGGTACCGAAGAAGTCGGACCGGCGCTCGTGGACGACGTGCTGGTGGCTTCGGCGGGCAACGTGGTGCTCGTTGCGTCGGCGACCTGTTCGGACGTCGCTGACGGCGCAAGTTCGGATGCCGCCTCGTCGCTTCCGGACGAACACGCCATGAGCACGATGGCCGCCCCCACCGCGGCGTGCACGGCGATCCACGCGTGCTTGGTCGCAGCCGAGCGATCGGGAGGTGCCCCAGCTGCGTCGTCGGCCCCGACAGTCTGATTCCCCGCTCGCACCCGTGAAGTATGCACCGGACGACGCCTGGGACAGCCGTCATGCTGACCGGACACTCGTGGCCGGTGAGACCCGGTCGTCGTCAGGCCGACACAGAATCGCCGCCTTCGGCGCTGTCGCGAGGTCGACCCGACTTTCGTTGACGTGGCATCGGCTCGCGTCATCCGTCCGTAGGGTCGTCGGCGGTGGTCGTGTCGCTCGTGGTGCTCAGCCTGGTCTCGGCCACCGCGTTCTTCTGGTACGGACTGCGATGCATCACCTCGTTGCGCTCGCGTCAGGAGTACCGCAGGTACGGGATCCCACATCTGCGAGTCCTCAACGGCACCCTGCAGATGTTCGGGGCCGGCGGTGTCCTCCTCGGACTCGTGTTTCCGCTGCTCGGTGCCGCAGCTGCGCTGGGGTTGTGCGTCCAGATGCTCCTCGGACTCGTCGTACGTCACCGTCTCCACGACCCGTGGAGACTCAGGCTCCCCGCCACGTCGCTCGCCGTGCTGAACGGCGTGCTCGTCGTGCTCTTCCTGCTGGGCTGACGATGTCCGAGCGTCCGCGTGGGTGTCGGACACCAGCAGGGACGCCGACGATGGTCGAACGTCGGCGGCTGATCGTCAGCGGTTGTCGGCGAGGAACGCAGCGACGCCCGACATGCTGAGCACGGTGATCGCCGGCGCTGCCCGCTTCAGCGGATCGCCGACCTTGACGTGCATGCCGATCGCACCGACCATGAACGCCCCCAATCCGATGGCGGCCGGTCGCACGATCTTCGGGACGAACAGACCGATCAGCAGCGCGAGCGCCAAGCCGACCTTGGTGGCGCCCACGGCGTACATCTGCTTCTCGGAGAAGCCGTAGACGGCGAACTCCTCCTTCATGTTCTTCGCGTCACCGCCGCGGTACCCCGTGTCGCGGTTGAACCGGTTGAACCAGACGTTGAGGATCCAACCAGCAGCACCGACCTGGGCAATTCGTCCGAGATACTTCATGCGGCCCGGTGTTCCCGGATCTCCGCAACCCAAACGGGTGAGTGCACGTTCCGTCAGCGCAGCGGTGCCAGCGCACCGGCGCCGCGGTACGCGGCCTGCTCGCCGAGCATCGATTCGATGCGCAGCAACTGGTTGTACTTGGCGACGCGATCCGAACGGCACGGCGCGCCGGTCTTGATCTGACCGCAGTTCGTGGCGACGGCGAGGTCGGCGATGGTGGCGTCTTCGGTTTCACCGGACCGGTGACTCATCACAGAGGTGTAGCCGTGGCGGGTGGCGAGTTGCACCGTGTTCAGCGTCTCGGTGAGCGAGCCGATCTGGTTGACCTTGATCAGGATCGAGTTCGCCACGTCCGTGTCGATCCCACGTTGCAGGCGCACCGAGTTGGTGACGAACAGGTCGTCGCCGACCAATTGGGTCTTGTGGCCGACCGACCTCGTGAGCGCCGCCCATCCGTCCCAGTCGTTCTCGTCCATCGCGTCCTCGAGCGACACGATCGGGTACTTGTCGACCATGTCGGTCCAGTAGCCCGCCATCTCGTCAGGGGAGAGGACCTTGCCTTCGTGGGTGAGGTGGTAGTTGCCGTCCGAGAAGATCTCCGACACGGCCGGGTCGAGTGCGATCGAGATGTCCTCGCCGGGGGTGAAGCCGGCCTTCTCGATCGCTTCGAGCAGCGTGGTGATCGCCTCCTCGTTCGACGACAGGTTCGGCGCGAAGCCACCCTCGTCGCCCACCGCGGTCGACAGACCTCGATCGTGCAGCACCTTCTTGAGGACGTGGTAGGTCTCGGTGCCCCAGCGCAAGGCCTCGGAGAACGACGGTGCGCCGATCGGCATCACCATGAACTCCTGGAAGTCGATCGAGTTGTCGGCATGTGACCCACCGTTGATGACGTTCATCATCGGCACCGGGAGCACGTGTGCATTCGGCCCACCGACGTACTTGTAGAGCGGCATGTCGAGCTCGATCGACGCTGCCTTGGCCACGGCGAGGCTGGTGCCGAGGATCGCATTCGCTCCGAGGCGTGCCTTGTTGTCGGTGCCGTCGAGGTCGATCATGACCTGGTCGATCAGTCGCTGATCGAGTGCGTCGTAGCCGAGCAACTCGTCGGCGATCTCGCCGTTGACGAAGCCGACCGCCGACAGCACGCCCTTGCCGCCGTAGCGGTCACCGCCGTCACGCAACTCGACGGCCTCGTGCTCGCCCGTGGAGGCACCCGACGGCACTGCCGCTCGGCCCTCGGCCCCGGAGTCGAGGAGCACCTCGACCTCCACGGTCGGGTTGCCACGACTGTCGAGGATCTCTCGTCCGGTGATTGCGATGATCTCACT
>JBBSOH010000136.1:0-10001 GCA_038259945.1 Acidimicrobiales bacterium | reverse complement strand
GGCCGGCTCACGCGACCATGCGTCGCTGACGGTCAGTGAGGCGGCCGACGCCTCGGCAACAGCGGGCTCGCTGGTCGCAGAGCCGACGGGCTCACTCGTTGCTGAACCGACGTCGATCGAGTTCGAGTCGCTACCGCAGGCGGCGAGCGTGAGGGTGGCCAGCGTTGCGATCGCGAGCGACTTCGAGATGCGGTGATGCGTCATGCTCTCCGGGTCGCCGCTCGTGGGTCGCTGGTTCCCGGCCCGTCGACGTGGACGCGTGTGCGATCGTGTGACGCGCGTCGAAGCGTCGGACGACAGAATCGCCGTGCCGGTTTGGCACGATGTGCCGATGTCTGATGCGAGCCTGCCGATCGTCGCCGAAGGTCTGCAGCGCTACTTCGGTTCGGGTGACGAACAGGTCAAGGCCGTGGACGGGGTCGATCTGCGGATCGAACAGGGCGAGGTGTTCGGGTTCCTCGGACCCAACGGCGCGGGCAAGTCGACCACGGTGCGGATGCTGACGACGTTGCTGCGCCCATCCGGCGGCTCGGCCCGCGTGGCCGGCTTCGACGTCGTGAAGGAAGCGAACGAGGTCCGCCGCAACATCGGTGTGGCACTGCAGGATGCTGCGATCGATCCGCTCATGACCGGCGACGAACTGCTCAAGTTGCAGGCGGTCCTGTACGGATTGCCGAAGACCCAGCACGCCAAGAAGTCGGGCGAACTGCTCGAGCGGGTGGGTCTGACCGCAGCAGGCGACCGTCGCGTCGGCACGTACTCGGGCGGCATGCGTCGTCGCCTCGACCTGGCACTCTCGCTGATCCACGAACCGTCGGTGCTGTTCCTCGACGAACCGACGACCGGGCTCGACCCGATGAGCCGGATCTCGCTGTGGGAAGAGATCCGCCGGCTGAACAACGACGGCACGACGGTCTTGCTCACCACCCAGTACCTGGAAGAGGCCGACCAGTTGGCCGAGCGGATCGCGATCATCGACAACGGCGTGATCGTGCGCAAGGGTCGCCCGGCCGAGTTGAAGGCCGAGGTGGGCAGCCCCACCCTGTTCGTGAGCGTGGAGGCGTCGGCGACCGAGCGGGCGAACACGCTGCTCCAGACCTTCGGTGACCTGCGACCGAGCCCGGAGGGAACGCTCGGAGTGGGGCTCGACGACGGGCCCGCTGCGGTGTCCAACGTCGTCCGCACACTCGACGAAGCCGGTATCACGGTCAAGAACCTCGAACTCCGTGAGCCCAGCCTGGACGACGTGTTCGCCGAGGCCACCGGGCACCGCCTGGAAGGCGCCGACTCGTGACGGTGGCACCGGCACCCGTCGAGGCGTCGTCGCGACCCACGCTGCACCCGTCGAACGTGGCGCAGACGTGGGCGATGTCGAAGCGATCGGTCCTGGCGCTGTGGCGCCAGCCGTCGCTCGTGGTGCCGTCGCTGATCTTCCCGCTGTTCTTCGCTGCGCTCGGCACTGCGTCGTTCTCCCGAGCCACCTCGCTGCCCGGATTCCCGAAGGTCGACTCCTACCTCGACTTCGCGCTCGCCGGCGCCGTCGCGCAGGGCATCCTGTTCGGCTCCACGGTCGGAGCGACGGCTCTTGCGACCGACATCGAGAACGGATTCTTCGACCGACTGCTCAGCTCACCGTCCACCCGCTCCGGCATCATCATCGGCCGGATGGCAGGCGGCATGGTGTTCGGCGGCGCCCAGACCCTGTTCTTCATCGCCGTACTGCTGCCGTTCGGACTCTCGATCCAGGGCGGTCTCATCGGCGTGCTGGCGATGGCGGTCGGCGGCACGATCCTTGCCCTCGCCGTCGGTGCCCTGATGTCGGCCATGGCGATCAAGACCGGTTCGTCGGAGGCGGTGCAGGGTGCGTTCCCGCTGCTGTTCATCGGGCTGTTCTTCTCCTCGGCGTTCTTCCCACGCGAGACGATGAGCGGCGTCTACGGCAACCTCGCCGACATCAACCCGATCTCTCACCTGGTCGAGGGGTTCCGCGACCTGACCATCGACGGGCTCACCGTCTCGGCGGTCGTGCGGGCGATCCTCATCCCGGCCGGACTCGCAGTCCTCACCGTGACGCTGGCACTCCGAACACTGCGAACACGCCTGGGGGCACGATGACCACTCTCGACGACCCACGATCCGACCCGACCGCGTCGATGATGGCACGATCCGTCGCGACCACGCACACCTGGCCGGCCTCGGTCGGTCTGATGCGGCGCAGCCTGGTGAACATCGTGCGACTGCCGTCGGCGTTCATCCCGTCGATCATGATGCCGATCTTCCAGGCGATCGCCTTCTCCGGCACGTTCTTCGCGATCATCCAGATTCCCGGGGTCCCCACCGACCGGTCGATCAACTGGTTCCTCCCGCTCGGCGTGGTGATGGGTTCGGGGTTCGCCGGCATCGGCATCGGCTTCGCCACCATCCGCGACCTGGAAGGCGGGTTCTACGACCGGCTCCGCCTCACCCCGGCGCCGCGCATGTCGCTCGTGACCGGGCCGCTCCTCGCGGCGCTGTTCCGCTCGGCGATCGTCACCACCATCGTCTTCGTCGTCGGCTCGTTGTTCGGGGCACGTCTCGAACACGGCCCACTCGGGTTGGTCCCGTTGTACGTCGCCGGCCTCGGGATCTCGGCGATCGGCACCGGTTGGGGACTCGGCCTGGCGTACCGCTTCCGTGACATGCGAGCAGCAGCGATCATGCAGCTGACGTTCTTCCTGGTGATCTTCCTCACCGAAGCCCAGACGCCGCTGTTCATCATGCAGGGTTGGCTCGAAGGGGTGACGCGGATCAATCCGTTCAACAACGTCATCCGACTCTCCCGCCTCGGCTTCCTCGACGCTCCCATGACCTGGGACCACACGTGGGGTGGCCTGCTCGCTCTCGGCGGCTTCATCGCACTGACGATGCTGTTCGCACGCCGCGGCCTCTCCAAGCTGTCCGACAACTGACCGGGTCGGTCCGACTGGTTCTGAATGGAGCGGACCGGCTCGGACCAACTCGTCAGCGGGCGGCGAGGTGTTTGGAGAGTCCCTTCATGCCCTGCTTGAAGCCGAGCGCGCCGAGCTTGCCGACGACGGGGGCGAGGAACTGAGGGACGAAGCGGACCGTCACGTCCTCGAACCAGTCGAGCGTCGATCCATCACCGTCGGGCACGACCGTGAAACCGGCCCTGCCCGCTAGAACTGGTCCGAGTTTCTCGACCTCGCAGTCACCCGACGAGTTCACCTCGTCCCAGTCGCACTTCGACACCCGCATGCGATCCTCGAGTGACAGCGGCCCGAGGCCGGTCCATGCCGTGAACTCGTGGCCGACGTCGGTGGCCGCACCGTCGCCGACCTTCACCCGCGTCATCGGGATCCAGTTCTCATGGGACTTCCAGTCGACCAGGTCGTCCCACACCGTGCGGGCGCCCTGGTCGAATCGATGCTGGACGTCGAACGTGATCCGGGCCATGCATGATGTTCGCACGCTCCCCCACCGATGCAAACCTCTACGTCAGACGGCACATCGCGCTCGGTGCGAGAGCAGCGAACGATCTCCGGCAGTGCCGCTCGCTCACCCGGGGTCGGGTCGACGGGTGGGAGCCGACGACGCAGTAGCGTGCGAAAACGATGAGATCGACCGCCGACCGACTTCGTGTCGCCCTCGGCATGCTCGCAGCGGTCACGGTCTTCGGCACGGTCGGGTACCTCGCCTTCGGGTTCACCCTGCTCGACGCGCTCTATCAGACCATCACGACCATCACCACGGTCGGGTTCCGCGAACTCACCGACTTCGGACCCGGGCTCAAGATCTTCACGATCGTGCTCATCGTGGTCGGCGTGTCGACCGTGTTGTACAGCTTCACACTCGTCGTGCAACTGGTGGTCGAAGGTCACCTCGGAGAATTCGTCGGGAGGCGCCGCATGGACAGGCAGATCAACCAACTCACCGGACACACGATCGTGTGTGGATGGGGTCGCGTCGGCGAAGCCGTCGCCCACGACCTGGACCTCGCCGGCCACGAGGTGGTGGTGATCGACCAGAGCGCCGACCGGGTCGCCGACCTGGAGTTCCCGACGATCGTGGGGGACGCCACACGCGACGAGGTGTTGAAGGCCGCCGGGATCGAACGGGCGCAGGCGCTGGTGGCAGCGCTCGACAGCGACGCCGACAACCTGTTCGTCACGCTGTCGGGCCGCGACCTTGTACCGGATCTGTTCATCGTCGCCCGCGCCCGTGCCGACGAGAGCATCCCGAAGCTCGAACACGCCGGCGCCGACCGGGTCGTGAACCCGCAGGAACTCGGCGCAGCGCGCATGGCGTCGTTCGTCGCGAGCCCACACGTCGCGGAGTTCATCGACGTCGTGATGCACGACCGGTCGCTCGAGTTCCGGATGCGAGAGTTCGTGATCCCCGCCGACTCCCCCATCGCCGGCAAGACCCTCCGACAGGCCAACCTGCGCGAGGAGAGCGGCGCGCTCGTGCTCGCGCTGCGCGCTCCAGGCGGCGACTTCACCACCAACCCCACCGGCGACACGCGGCTCGAAACCGACCACGTGATCATCGCCGTGGGCACCGACGACGACTTCAATCGCCTCACCAAGTTCGCTGCGCCTCACCGCGGCAATTGACGGGTTCACTCAGCAGCGTCCTTCACTCCACCCATGCCCGCTTTCCGAGACCGAGACCGAGACCGAGACCGAGACCGAGACATGAACACCCCCACCACTCACGTCCTGCTCGACCTCGACGGCACGATCTCGGATTCCGAATCCGGCATCGGTCGGTCGCTGGTCCACGCCTTCACCGCGTGCGGCTACGACGAACCCGATCGCGACGCGATCCGGTCCATGATCGGACCCCCGTTCGAGATCAGCTTCCCGAAGGTCGGCATCCACGTCGACGACATCGAGCGCGTGATCGCCGCCTACCGCGTCCGCTACGAGGACGTCGGTCTGTTCGAGAACGAGATGTACGACGGCGTGGGCGAGATGATGGAGGCGCTGCGCTCGGCCGGCCACACGATCTCGCTCGCCACGGCCAAGCCTCAGGACACCGCGATCCGCATCGTCGAGCACTTCGGGTTGACACATTTCTTCGCGCGCCAGGTCGGCGCCACCCACGACATCGGCGGCCGGCGCACGAAGGGCGAGGTGATCACGCACGCGTTGCACCTGCTCGGCGTCGGCCCGCACGACCGGATCGCACTCGACCACGTGATCATGGTCGGCGACCGCGACCACGACGTCGAAGGCGCCCACCTCAACGCGATCGACTGCATCGGGGTGTCGTGGGGCTTCGGCTACCACGACGAGTTGAACGGCGCGGGTGCCGTGACCGTTGTCGACCATCCCGGAGAAGTTGCCGGAGCGGTCGCTGCCGCGTACCGTTCTCACGAGTCATGAGTACCACGGCGGACCCCAACACGAACGATGGCCTCGTGGGCGCGACGGCGGCCGAGGAGGCCGTTGATCCGCTTGCGGGCGCCGCTTCCGAGGCGCAGCGGTCGAACTCGGCTGCGGATCGTTTCATGCGCCGCCTGTTGCGCCTGTCCGATGCGCCGAGGATGTCAGCGGCGCAGGCTCGATCCGCGTTCCAGAAGTCGTTGGCGTTCACCGCGGCCCGCTGCCTGTTGATGTACATCGTGTTCCCGTTCGTGCTGCCCCCGCTCGGCATCGCTCTCGGCGTCGGCGAACCCGTGGCGATCGCCATCGGTCTGTTGGCCATGGTGTCGATCGTGTACTCGATCCGCCGGTTCTGGCGTGCCGACCACTCGAAGCGTTGGCACTACACGGTGTTCGGCACGACGATCATCGCATTCCTCGTGTGGGCCACGATCGCCGACACGATCCGCCTCTTCAGTTGAGCGAGGGTTTCACGGTGGACGATGCACTCACCATCGTCGCCGTTCACGGCAACGGCGGTGGCAGCACCCGATTCGATCGTGTGGGTGAACACCTCCCGAGCCACATCACATTCGCGGCGATCGACCTCCCGGGCTTCAACGGAGTGCCCGTCGACCCGGCACTCCGCGACGTCGCGGGGTACGCGGACCGGTTGGCTGAACTGATCGAGCAGCATCGCGACGATGCACCGGTCGTCGTGCTCGGACACGGCATCGGCGGATCGATCGCACTCGACCTCGCCAGCCGCCGACCCGACGCGATGCAGGCGCTGCTGCTGCACGCGCCGGTCGGCGCCGATCTCGACACGCGCCTCTTCCCCAAGATCATGTCGACGAAGCCGGTGCGCGAACTGATCCGGCGGATGATCCCCGCCCGTCCCCTCCGACCGATCTGGCGCAAGCTCTTCTTCCCGATCGGCGCACCGAAGGCGGACACCGACACCTTCTTCGAGGGGTACCGGAACTGTGCGTCGTTCGGCCAGATGTTCGAGATCATCGACGTCGAGTGGTTCACCGCCCTCGACCCGGTGGCCTCGATCCCCGTCACGCTGCTGTGGGGTGAGCACGACCGAGTGCTGAAGTCGGGTCAGACCGATGCGATCGCAGCGAAGGCGCCGCACGCCACGACGGTGATCGAACCCGGCTGGGACCACTTCCCCATGCTGGAACAACCCGAGGAGTACGCCGGTGTCATCGCCGCGTTGGCAGCGGATCTGGCAGCGGCGTCGACGGCCTGAGGACGCGGACGCACCTGCGGGCGCTCTTGCGTTGGGGTCGGGTCGCGCCGCTGGCGCAGGGATCGCGCCGAAGGCGGCGTTGCTCGATCGGGCAGCGGCGGCCGGTCTTTCGGTCCCGGACGGATTCGTGGTGCCCGACGGCGTCGACGCTCCGGCGCTCGTCGGTGCGTGGGCCGTACGGTCGCTGGCCGTGCGATCGGCATTCGGCGCCGAGGACGGCGGTGAATCGAGCCTGGCGGGATGGTTCACCTCGCGTCTCGGTGTCGGCCCGGCAACATCCGAGTCCGACGCCTTCGCCGTGGCGGTGGCCGATGTCCGAGCGTCGGCCGACCGTCGGGACGGTTCGTTCCGACTCGACGTCCTGGTGATGGAGATGGTCGACGCCCGACATGCCGGCGTCGCCTTCACCGAGCCCGGCACATATGACGACGTGGCCAACGTGACCGAGGGTCTGGCCGACCGCCTGGTCAGCGGCTCGGTCGAGGGCAGCCGAGTTCTCGTGCCCCGCCTGGAGGCGGCACCCGACGGCTGGCAACAGCGACTCCGGTCGCTCCTCGCCCGCGTCCGCAGCGAGTTCGGCGACTCACCCTGGGACATCGAGTGGGCCGACGACGGCAACACCTGCTGGCTCGTTCAGATCCGCCCGATCACCCGACCGACGCTTCGCAACGAGATCCTCACCGCTGCGAATCACGCCGAGATCCTTCCCCGACTGCCGTCGCACCTGATGACCAGCATCGTGGAGGAGGCCGGGCCCGACCTCTTCGCCTGGTACCGCGACCGCGTCCCCGGTCTCCCGGCCGAGCGGGACTTCCTGCACGTCGTGGCCGGCCGGCCGATGATCAACCTGTCGCTGCTCGAGGACATGATGCGCCACCTCGGCCTGCCGACGGCGCTCGTGGCGAGTTCGATCGGTGGCGGCCACGAGACCGACCGTCCGCTGGTTCCGGTCCGCGTCCTGCACCGGTCGCCGTCACTCCTGCGTCTCGGGGTGGCTCAGATCGGTGCGGTCGTGCGATCGACGTCGATCCGACGTCGCGCTGCGTCGATCGGCTCACCCGCCGCATCGACCTTCACGGATGCCGTCGACGACCTCCACCGCAGCTACGTCGCTCTCGTGACCGGGATGTTCCCGCTGTCGTCCGCGATCGGGCCACCGATGGCCGCACTCCGAGCGGCGGGGACACTGTTGGAACACGCATCTCGCCACCGGACCGTGACCACCGAGCTGGCCACGCGGCGTCGCCGACTGCGCGACACCCACGGTGCCCGCCGCACCGCGGTGCTCGACGAGTTCCTTGCGGACTTCGGTCATCGCGGCGTGTACGAGAGCGACATCGCCCGACCTCGCTATCGCGACGAGCCGACGTCGCTGGCCGACCAGGCCGGCCCGGTCGAATCCCCCCGTGCCACCGACCTCGCCGACGAGACGGGTGTCGCCGAGGAGGTGGGTGTCGAGGAGGTGGGTGTCAACGATCGCGCCGCCGTCACCGACGCGGCCGGTGTGATCGACCGCCCCCGTCGTTCGAGGACCTGGCGCGGTCGGCTGACACTGCCGATCTGGTGGCTCGCAGCCAAGCCGATCACCGCTCGCGAACTCCTGCGCCACGACGCGATGCGGAGCTTCGCGAACATCCGCGATGCACTCGTCGACCTCGCCGAAGTGGCGGTCGAAGCGGGTCGGCTCGCGTCGGTCGACAACCTGTGGCTGCTCGACGCAGACGAGGTCCGGCGGATCGACACCGGCTGGATTCCGGACGAGGACTTCTGGGTGGAGCGGCGTGCGTTGCGCGCCGAACTCGATGCCATCGACGTCCCGCACGTCGTCGGACGTTTCGACGACCCGGCCGACTGGCGCAACGACGCTGCCGGCCTGGGCGACGTGAGCGACGTGCTGCGGGGGTTGGCACTCACGAGCGGGCGGGTGACGGGGCGGGCCTGGGTGCTCGACGAACCGTCGTCCACACTCCCCGACGGCTTCCTCGCCGAGTCGACCATCCTCGTGGCCCGGTCGATCGATGCCGGTTGGATCTCGACGATCGCCGACGTGGCCGCCGTGGTCGTCGAGATCGGCGGCGACCTCTCCCACGGCTCGATCCTCGTGCGCGAACTGGGTCTGCCCGCCGTGACCAACGTCGCCGGGGCCACACGACGGATCGCCACCGGGGACGAAGTGATCGTCGACGCCGGCGCAGGCACCGTGCGACGCGCCCGAGGAACGGTATCCGACAACCAAATGGTGTCTGCACCGAATGACGGCGTCGAGGGTTTCGTCGCCAGGTGAGGGATCGGCTGTGCCGGTCAGTTCCA
Organism: Acidimicrobiales bacterium; assembly: GCA_038259945.1. GTDB lineage: Bacteria > Actinomycetota > Acidimicrobiia > Acidimicrobiales > Ilumatobacteraceae > Ilumatobacter_A. The sequence continues at coordinate 1,067 of JBBSOH010000136.1, read as the reverse complement.
GGTGCACGAAAGCCTGAATCGCAAGCTGGCTTGCCGATGCAACACGCTGGCGGCCCGATCGGCATGCTGGCTTGCCATTTCCGATTGTCGGAACACGGAACTGACCGGCGACCTTCCCGGACACCAACCTCCGACCCTCCGCGATGCGACGTCGAACGGGCCTCGGTACGTTGCGTCGATGCGAATCATCTCGCTCATCCCGTCGGCCACCGAGATCGTGTTCGCGCTCGGTCTCGCTGATGAATTGGTCGGAGTCACCTTCGAGTGCGACTTCCCACCGGACCCGCGTCGGGACCGACACGTCGTGGTCGGCGGGCTCGACACGCATGGGCTGGCACCCGAGCGCATCGACGCACTCGTCCGGGAGAAGATCGCAGCAGGGGAGGATCTGTACCGTCTCGACGAAGAACGGTTCCGTTCGTGCGATCCGACCCACGTGCTCACCCAGGATCTGTGTCGAGTGTGCGCTCTGCCTGCGGGCGAGGCCGATGCCGCCCTGGAACGCCTCGGCTGTGATGCCGACGTCGCGACGCTGGACCCGCACACGCTCGACGAGGTCCTCGCGACGATCATCGACGCGGGCCGGGTGCTCGGGGTCGACGAACGGGCGGAGCAACTCGTCGACGATCTGCGATCACGCATCGGGGCGGTGGCAGCGCAGGTCGTCGAACGTGACCGGCCGAGCGTGTTCGTGCTCGAGTGGTCCGACCCACCGTTCCTGTCGGGTCACTGGGTCCCCGACCTCGTCGTCGCTGCGGGCGCGACACCCGTGCTCGCCGAAGCCGGTGGCCGCTCGGTGCCGACCGAGTGGGCGGCCATTGCGGAGCACGATCCCGACATCGTCGTGGTCGCGCCGTGCGGGTTCGGTCTCGACGGTGCTTGCGAGCAGGCGGCTGCCGTGCTCGATCGTCTTGCGGAGCGCGCCCAGGTGTGGGCGATCGACGCCGACGGACTGGTGGTTCGGCCCGGTCCGCGACTCGTCGACGGCATCGAGGCACTGGCCACGATCTTCCACCCTGACCTGTTCGACGAGCAGCACCCGTCGGTCCGCCGCATCCGCTGACCCG
>JBBSOH010000135.1:0-10063 GCA_038259945.1 Acidimicrobiales bacterium | reverse complement strand
TCACCGGTGGGTGGGACGGTTGCGGTGAGTCTGGGTCGGGCCGTGGGCGACGGAAACTCACCGGTCGGGTCGGGCGGACGGTTGCGGTGAGTCTGGGTCGGGCCGTGGGCGACGAAGTCTCACCGGTCAGCTCGCTCCGACGGGAGCGGTGAGTCTGTGTCGGTGTGTGGGCGACGGAGACCCACCGACCGGAACGCGGTGGGGATTCAGGCGCTGGTGATCCGATCGGCGCGGAGGGCGGACCTGCGGACCTTGCCGGCGTCGTCGCGCAGTGGTTCGTCGACGTACTCGATCGTCCGCGGCAGCTTGTAGGCCACGAGCCGTTCCGCCAGGAATGCGAGCAGTTCCGACTCGGGAGCGACCCCAGGATCGGCCTGGACGATGGCGTGGACATCGTTGCCGCGGTCGTCGTGGGGAAGGCCGATCACGGCGCACGAGTGGACGTCTGGGTGTTCGTTCAAGGCGTGTTCGACCTCGGCGGGGTAGATGTTCGCGCCGCCGCTGAGGATCATGTCGGCCACTCGATCGCCGAGATAGAGGTAGCCGTCGGCATCGACCCACCCGATGTCGCCGAGTGACTCCCAGCCGCCGTCGAGGGTCTTGGCGTCGGCACCGACGTACTCGTACGTCGGCGTCCCGCGGGTCGAGCGCATCCACACCTCGCCTTGCTCACCCACCGCCGATTCGTTGCCGTTCTCGTCGCAGATCTTCATCTCGCCGCTCGTGACCCGACCCACCGAGCCGCGGTGTTCGAGCCACTCGGTGCCGGTGATGATCGTGACCGCCTGCGCCTCCGTGCCCGCATACAACTCGAAGATGCGTTCGGCGCCCAGCCAGTCGATCCACTCCTGCTTCAGCCACGCCGGGCAGGGTTCGGCGAGGTGCCAGACGATCCGGATCGAGGAGAGGTCGAAGCCGTGTCGGACCTCGGGTTCGAGGCGCAGGATGCGTTTCATCATCGTGGGGACCATGTAGACGATGTCGCAGCGGTGCTCCTCGACCGAGGCCAGCGTGGCCTCGGCGTCGAACCGGGGGAGCAGCACGACGTGGTTTCCGGCGAGCAGGGCCTGGCACGCCCACACCGCAGGACCGTTGTGGTACAGCGGCCCCGGCATCATCATCGCCCCGTCGTGCTCCAGGCCGAGCCCGAGCGGAGCATCGGTGTCGAAGAGCGCCGGGTCGCCCGAGACGATCAGCTTCGGCCGCCCGGTCGACCCACCCGACGTGGGTGCCTTCCACGCCGGAGACGTGACATCGGGGAGTGGCTCGTCCGAGGTCGTGGGGTCGGGTCGGTACCCGAGCGGCAGTGTTGCGGTGCCCGGCGGCAACATCTCCACGACCGCCTCGGGTGCGCCGATGACGACCTTCGAGCCGGCCAGTTCCACGATCGCCGCGAGTTCGCGCGCCGGCAACTTCGCCGACGTGGGTTGTGGCACGGCACCAAGCATCCAGCATGCGATGTAGGCCACGAACCAGTCCACGGAGTTGGGGAGTGCGACCGTCACGAAGTCGCCGGGCCCGACGCCCAGATCGCGGAGTTCCCGAGCCAGTCGGGTCGCACCGGACTGCAGCGACCGGCGCGTCAGCGTGTCGCCGAGGCAGGTGACGGCAGGACGATCCGGGTCGGCGAGAGCGAGGGATTCGAGGCGGGCCGGGAAGGAGAGCAACGGCATCCGGCGAGTCTGACCGCCGAGCACGCCCGCCCCGATGTCGGAGCACACGTGTTGCATGCCGAGCCATCCGATGAGGGTCGTGCCGCTGCGGACGGATCCGGCCGCACGCCGAATGTCGGCGCAGGGTCAGGCAGGAACATTCGGAGTAGACAGTGGGGATGAGTCAGACCGACGTGATGCCCGGATGCGAACCGTTCACCCACGAGGGGACCTCGACCACCGGGGTGCTGGTGATCCACGGCTTCACCGGCAACCCGTCCTCGATGACGCATCAGGCGCAGGCCTTCGCCGCGGCCGGGTACCACGTGGAGCAGCCCCGCCTGCCGGGGCACGGCACCACGCTCGAGGACATGATGACCACCGACTGGTCCGACTGGTCGGGGGAAGCCGCCGCTGCGTACGACCGGCTCGCCGAACGTGCCCAAGAGATCGTCGTGATCGGGCTGAGCATGGGTGGGACGCTGACGCTGTGGACCGGCCTCGAACGGCAGGCCGACCCGAAGTTGAAGGGCCTGATCTGCGTCAACGCCGCCACCGCGCCGCAGGGTGACGACGTGATCGCGATGATCCAGGAGATGATGGACGATGGCAACGAGGTGATGCCCGGCATCGGCTCCGACATCGCCGACCCCGATGTCACCGAGATCGCCTACGAGGGCACCCCGCTGAAGCAGCTGATGTCGCTCTCCAACGACGGGCTCGCTCCGATCACCGGGCGTTACGGCGAACTGAGCGTGCCGGTCCTGATCTTCTCCTCGATCGACGACCACGTCGTGCCGCCCGAGAGCAGCGCCCACCTGCGAGACACGGCGGGCGGTCCAGGCAGCGATCTCGTGGAGTTCGTGACCCTCGAGCGGAGCTACCACGTGGCCACGCAGGACTACGACCGTGATGTGATCAACGAACGCAGCCTCGCGTTCATCGAACGCGTCACGAGCTGATCGTGAGCCTGATCGCATCGATCCCGAGTCCGTCGTTCAACTCGCTCGACATCGGCCCGCTGAGCCTGAACGTCTACGGGCTGATGATCGCCGCCGGCGTGGTCGCCGGCGTGTGGCTGTTCGGCAAGCGCCTCGAAGAGCGCGGCGCCGGCACCTCCGACGATGCGAGTTCGATGGCGATCTGGGCGGTGATCGCCGGCGTGATCGGAGCCCGGCTGTACCACGTCGCCACCGACTGGGAGCGCTTCGCCGACAACTACTCGGCGATCCCGAAGATCTGGGAGGGCGGCCTCGGGATTCCCGGCGGGCTGTTGCTCGGCACGGCGGTGGGGCTCTACATGGCCCGGGTCAAGGGGATCGCGTACTCGACCGCAGCGACGTGTGCCGCACCCGCGATTCCTCTCGCGCAGGCGATCGGGCGATGGGGGAACTACTTCAACCAGGAGTTGTACGGGCGGGCGACGGACCTGCCCTGGGCACTGCGGATCGATGCCGATCACCTGGTCACGAACCCTGCGACCGGGGAACAGTTCGCCATCGGGACGACCTTCCACCCGACGTTCCTCTATGAATCGCTGTGGAGCTTCGCGACCGTCGGCCTGGTGCTGTACATCGATCGTCGCTGGAGGCCGCGCGGTGGTTCGCTGTTCGGCCTGTACATCGCGATGTACGGCGTCGGTCGCTTCTGGATCGAGGGTCTGCGTGTCGACCCGGCCGACGAACTCGGACCGTTCCGCTGGAACCAGTGGGTCGCCCTCGCCGCCGTCGTGGTGGGCCTCGATGCGTTCTTCGCGCTCCGCGGTCGGCCCGACGTGGAACCGACGCCGTCCGGAGCACTCGTCGACGACGCTCACGATGACGACGCCGGACTCGACGAACTCGACAACGACGACGCCGAACTCGACGATGCGGACGACGCACCCGATGCCGACGACGCACCCGATGTCGACGACGACGGGGTCTCAGCCGGAGTCGCGGATGACGAGATCGACGGGAAGGACGACCGATGACTCGACGAGGTGGTTCGCGTCCAGGTCGCGCAGCAACTGGACGGCGACGCGTCCGAGTTGTTCCCGATCGATGCGGATGGTCGTCAGCGTCGGTGTGACCACCGCACCGGTGGCGATGTCGTCGCATCCGATGACGGCCACGTCACCGGGGATCGACTTCCCGCGCGAGCGCAGCGTCTGCATCGCACCGATGGCCATCACGTCGTTGTAGGCGAAGACGCCGTCGGTCGACGGCACCCGGTCGAGAACGTCGCTCATCGCCGCTCGGCCACCATCGAGGGTCGGGTTCACGGCCTCGACCACGATCGGCATCTCCGGCGGCAACGACTCCACGAAGGCGTTCTGGCGTCGCCGCTGATCCGGCGGGGTCAGTGAACTCGTGATCATCGCCAGATGTCGACAACCGCGCGCGAGGAGTCGCTCGACGGCGAGTCGGGTCCCGACCTCGAGGCCGCTGAGCACCGCTGCTGCATTGGGATGATCGATGGGAGTGTCGATCGAGACCATCCTCAGGCCCCGGTCGAGGAACGGGAGGAGTGCCGACGTGTCCTGCTCGCTCGGAAAGACCACGACGCCCACCGGGGAGTGCGCCTCGAGTTCGGCCAGCGCCACGGCCTGTGTGTCGATGTCGCCGTCGCTCATCGCGAACAACATGGTGAGTCCCGCATCGCGAGCTGCTCGATGGATTCCTTCGGCGACCTCGGGGAAGAACGGATCGCTGAACACCGGGACGAGGAACGCCAGCATGTTGCTCTGTCGCGTGATCAGGCCGCGGGCCATGGGGTTCGGGCGGTATCCGAGTTCGCGCACCGCCTCCATCACCCGCTCACGCGTCGAGTTGCTGAAACCGCCCTGATCGTTGACCACGCGAGACACGGTTCGAGGTGACACGCCCACGCGTCCGGCGACGTCGTGCAGGGTGGGAGCGGGGTGGGGTCTGGTCGACATGCGTGCTCGATCTTGCCGCGAGGTATCGACAGAACGGTCGCCGTGAGGGCGGATCGATCCTCACTCACGCCGCCGGGGCCCTGTTCTCGGCCACGTTCGCGCCCGCTCCGACGCCGTGAGAATAGTGTTGTGTCGGACGGCACGTCAACGTTGACTTCGTCGATCGTTCTGCGCTATGTTGCGGGCGCTCGACGAAGGGGACTCCGAGGGGGAGGACGCTCGAGCGGTGCCATCCGATGGTGCCGCGCGTGACGTCGTCTTTCTTTCTGCGTGCCCGGACCGGGTGTGGCGGCGCCGATCGGCACCGCCGCCGACCCATGAAAGGCAAGCAGCGTGAAACGAACCAAGACTGTGCTCGCCGGACTGACTTCCCTGGCTCTCATCGCGTCCGCATGCGGTAGCGACGATGCCGCGGACGACACGACCGACGACACCACCGAAGCATCCGGCGACCAGACCGGCGACGAATCAGCGACGACCGAGGGCGAGGCGGCCGACGATGCAGGAAGCGACGGTGACGTCACACTGCGCTGGCGGACGCGTCCTGACAACGACGCCGAGATCGAGGTCTACTCCGGCGTGAGCGATTCGATCGACGAGGCCAACGACACCTTTGCGCTCGACTACGAGCCGGGCGGGACCGACACCGGCAGCTACCAGGACCAGTTGATCACCGAGATCGGCAACGGTACGGCGCCGGACGTCTTCTGGATCCCGGGAACCGACATCGCACGCTTCCAGAGCGAGGGGCTGATCATGGACCTCGGTGAGATGGCGTCGGCAGACGGATTCGACACCTCGGCGTTCTACCCCGAGACCATGTACCACCTCACGTTCGACCCCGAGGCCGGCGCTCCGGGCGACAAGCTGTGGGGCCTTCCCCGCGACGTGTCGACGTTCGCGCTCTACCGGAACCTCGACCTGATCGCCGAAGCCGGTGCGGACGACCCGCGCGTGCTGGCTGCCGAAGGCAGTTGGGACTGGGAGGCGTTCGGGGAAGTCGCGCAACTCGTGACCGACACCGGCGGAGCGAACAAGGGCTTCGCGATGGACGGATGGTGGGCGCCGTACGGTTCGTTCATCAACGCCGCAGGCGGCAGCTTCTTCAACGAGGACCGTACGGAGTGCGCGCTCGACACGGCCGAGTCGATCGCCGGCCTGGAGCAGGCGACGAGCCTCTACGACGCCGGCGTCACCGTGCCGTTCGGTGAGGACAGCGAGTCCCCGTGGAAGGCCGGCACGGTCGGCATGTTCATGAACGGGCGCTGGGCCACACCCGGAGCGCGCTCCGATGCCGACTTCAACTGGGACGTCGTGCCGCTGCCGACCGGTCCGGGAGGAACCCAGGGCAACTGGCTCTTCTGGGGCGCATACGTCGTCAACGCCAACACCGAACACCCTGCCGAGGCGTGGCAACTCGTCCAGGACCTGACCACTGCGGAGACGCAGGGAGCGATCAGCGAACTCGGGGCGAACATCCCGAGCCGTCAGAGTGACGAGGCCATCGATGCGTTCCTCGGATTCACGCCGCCGGCCAACAACCAGGCGTTCATCGACGGCCTGCGGGACTCGCCGACCGCCGAGGGTCCGCTGTGGGCCGGTTCGTGGCCGGACTACGACGAGGCGATGGGCAACGCCGTCACGGCGCTGTTCAACGGCGAGCGCACACTGGAGGACTTCCAGGCGAACATCTGCTCCGAAGTCGCCGGAGCGTTCGGCTGACCGCCATCCGTTGACCACCGTCAGTCGAACACCATCGATCGACGAAGTGATCGGGCCGACGGGGAACACCCCGCCGGCCCGATCACGAGTCCCACCGAACCACCCACGAGTCCGAGGACACACATGGCGACAGGACACGACACCGCCGACATCGCGGACGACGTGGAAACCGGACGACGCGCACGCGCCGACGAGGACGCGGCTTCATCGGAGAGAAATCTCCAGCCGTGGCATCCCGGGCGGCTGAACCGAGGGCGATACCGCGTCGAACTGGCACGCGGGCAACGACTCGTCGTGATCTGGCACGTGGTTGCAGCGATCGCGTCGGCGCTCGCGCTCGTGGCCACGTTGAATCCGGGCAGCGATGACGGCCTGCCCGGCGCGATCAAGCTCTTGCTGCTCGTCATCAACGGACTCGCCGTCATCGGGCACGCCTATTCGGTGGTCGGCATCCGCAACGTGTGGCGCCGAGCCCGCACCGTGTCACTGCTGACCAACTACATCGTCTTCGTCGTCGCTTCCTCCGCTGCGCTCCACCAGTTCGGCTTCTTCCTCGGCATCGGTGCCTTCGGCGAGGGCCTCAACAAGGCGTTCATCCCGTTCCTCGTCGTCCTCACCGGAGTGATCTGGATCGCCTTCGGGCGAACGATGTCGGAGCGGGCGCACGGGTCCCGTCCGGCCACCTGGCTGCGAACAGCCGGGCGAGTGCTCACCGGGCTGGGTGGTGCGTGGTTCGTCGTGAAGGCTGATCCGAGTGGCATCTTCAGCGCCGTCGGCAATGGTCTCACCACACCGCTCACCCTGGCCACCCTCGCCGTCGTGATCGGGTGCGGCCTGTCGCTCGCCCACATGTGGAACGCACGAGTTGCGGCCCACTTCGGAACCACCTACTCCGAGACGCAGGCACTGTCCGGGTTGGCGTTCCTGTCACCCAACATCTTGGGTTTCCTCTTCTTCTTCGCCGGGCCGCTGGCCTTCTCGCTGTTCGTGTCCTTCTTCGACTGGTCGACCACGAACACCACGAAGGACTTCATCTTCCTCGACAACTACATCCGAGCCCTGTCGCTCGACTTCTCGTCGGCACCGCGCTCCGGCGCCGGTACCGAGGTGCTGAAGAACGGTTACCAGGTGCTGGTGCACCTCGACTGGTTCGGCCAGAACTGGGTGATCGGCGCTCGCGACATCGAGTTCTGGCTGTCCTTGCGCAACATCTTGATCTTCCTCGTGTTGGCCGTCCCGCTGTCGGTGCTGCCCGCGCTCGGACTGTCGACGATCCTCGCATCCAAGCTGCCGGGGATGAAGATCTTCCGCACGATCTACTTCGTGCCGTCGGTGGCGGGCGTGATCGGTGTGTCGATCGTGTGGGGCCAACTGTTCCAGAGCACCGTCGGCTGGATCAACTACATCATCCTGCGCGCCGGTGAGATCCTGCCGTTCGTCGATGCACCGGACGAGGGCCAGGCGTGGTTGTCCGACCGGAGCACGGCGCTCTTCGCGATGATCGTCGTGTTCGCCTGGATGAACTTCGGGTTCAACACCGTCCTCTACCTGGCTGGACATCAAGGGATCGGCAAGCAGTTGTACGAGGCAGCCGAGATCGACGGGGCGTCCACGTGGAAGACGTTCCGCCGCATCACCGTTCCACAGTTGCGCAACACGACGTTCTACGTGGTGAGTCTCACCAGCATCACCGCACTCCAGCTGTTCGACATCGTGTGGGTGCTCTCGCGCCCGGTGCCGGGTGGCCCCGACAATGCCACCACCACACCGGTCATCGCGCTCTACAAGGAGGCGTTCGTGAACAACAGCACCGGCTATGCATCGTCGCTCGCCTGGATCCTGTTCCTCTTGATCTTCGGGTTGACCTTCGGCCAGTTCCGTCGCCAACGCAGCGAGTCGGCCGGCTCGTGAGTGTTCGTCGAAAGGGCCCACGAGCCGTCGGGGTGCGCATCGGGACGTATGCGCTGCTCGTCGTCGTGGGAGCCGTCGTGATCTTCCCGTTCGTCGTCGCGTTCGGCACGTCGTTCAAGTCGAGCGGGGAGATCTTCTCCTACCCGCCGACGTTGTTTCCGCAGGAGGACGCAACCGTTCCCGCCACCGACGTCGGCGGCGAACCCGGCGACGACCCCGTGGCGGTGTTCCGACTCGGGGACCGCGACGGCGGCTGGGCGCTGGTGGAGAACGGCATCTCGCTCGGCGTGTACGTGCCGGTCGCCGACATCGGGTCCGATGCGCCTCGCGAGATCATCGCCTCACTCGATGCTGCGACCGCGCTGGGTCGCGAAGTGGCGGTGGACGGCGAGCCCGAGGACGTCGTCGACGTGGTGACCGCCGACGGCAGCGTCGAGGCCTACCGAGATCGCACCACGATCGGTGCCCGGTTCCAGTCGCTCGACGATCCGTCGGTGTCCGCCGATGCGTTGGTGAGCGACGCGGTCGCCGACAAGCAGTTCGGGCTCCGGACGGAGAACTTCACCGAGGTGATCGACGACAAGAACCTCGGACGCAGCCTCACCAACACGGTTCTGGTCACCCTCGGCGTCGTGAGCGGCCAGGTGATCACGTCGATCCTCGGCGGCTACGCATTCGCCCGCCTGAAGTTCAAGGGACGCGACAAGCTGTTCCTGATGTACCTGGGTTCGGTGATGATCCCGTTCGTCGTGCTGATCGTCCCGCTGTTCCAGCTGATGCTCCAGTTGAACTGGCGAGACAACCTCGTCGCGCTGATCATCCCGTTCATCTTCTGGGCGTACGGAACGTTCCTGATGCGCCAGTTCTTCATCAACATCCCGATCGAGATCGAAGAGGCCGCGCTGCTCGACGGCGCGAGTCGCAGCAGGATCCTGTGGAAGATCATGGTGCCCCTCGCCCGACCAGCCATCGCGTCGCTCGCCACGTTCGGGTTCCTCTACGCCTGGAACTCGTTTCTGTGGCCGTTCGTGATCATCAACTCGGGCAACCCCGACAGCTTCGTCCTGCCGGTCAGCCTGTCGCAGCTCGGCGGCCGGTCGAGCACCGACACGAACCTGGCGTTCGCCGGTGCGATCATCGCGATGACCCCGCCGATCACGGTGTTCCTGTTCGCTCAGCGGTACTTCGTGCAGAACTCGGCGACGAGTGGGCTCAAGTGAGCGGGTCGTCGAGATGAGGTCGAAGCAGATGCGCATCGGAAACGAACGATCGACGAAGGAAGGCATGTCATGGCCAATGTGAGATTCGAGTCCGTCAAGAAGACCTATGCGGGCAACGTCACCGCGATCGAGTCGCTCGACCTCGACATCGAGGACGGCGAGTTCATGGTGCTGGTCGGTCCGTCCGGCTGTGGCAAGTCGACGGCGCTGAGGATGATCGCCGGCCTCGAGGAGGTCACCGACGGGAAGCTGTCGATCGACGACAAGGTCGTCAACGACGTGCCGCCCGCTGACCGCGACATCGCCATGGTGTTCCAGAACTACGCGTTGTACCCGCACATGACCGTGCGCGAGAACATGGGCTTCTCGCTCGAGGTGTCGGGTGTGAAGAAGAAGGAGATGAACCGTCGGGTCGAGGAGACCGCAGCGATCCTCGGCCTCGACCCCTACCTGGACCGCTTGCCCAAGGCGCTGTCGGGCGGGCAGCAACAGAGGGTCGCCATGGGACGGGCGATCGTCCGTTCACCCAAGGTGTTCCTGATGGACGAGCCGCTGTCCAACCTCGAGGCCAAGCTGAGGGTGCAGAGGCGCTCCGAGGTGATCCAACTCCAGAAGCGGCTCGGGACCACGATGGTGTA
>JBBSOH010000134.1:0-10070 GCA_038259945.1 Acidimicrobiales bacterium | reverse complement strand
TGCGCGACTCGACGAACCAGGGCCGAAGAGTCGTTCAGCACGAAGGCGACGGGGGAATCCAGATCCTGGCCGGTGGGTCGATCCCCGAACTCGACAACTCCTACCGCACCGTTGGAGCTGCCACTTCGATCCTCGCCATCGTCGACGCCATGTCGACTTCGTCGGCAACGGCACGATCGGGCTCCACATCCACGACGACGCAGCCACGCCGGGCGAGACCACACTGGCACCGCTCCCGTACTTCTCCGAGCAGCCCTTCCAGAGCGGCATCGACGTCTTCATCCCGGCTTCTGCCGACGGCTCCGGGACCATCACGGTCACCAACCTGCCCCGCGGCGACCTCGGCGATCCGCAGACGCTGAACGTCCCGAACTGGCCGTCCAGCACCCATGCCATCAGCGTCGTCTTCACCGACTAGTTGGAATCGTCGAAGCGCGTCAGGACCTCACGCCAGGTCGAATCCGACGTAGCCGTTTGCCGCGACCTCGATGCAGCGGGCGACGTACTGGGGCCAACCCAACACCGGCATGAACACCCGCGGCTTGCCGGGGACGTTGGCGCCGAGATACCACGAGTTGCAGGAGGGGTAGAGGGTGCCGGCGGCGAGGTCGTTGACGTGGAGCACCCAGTCGTCGGTCGCATCGAGCGTGGCCTCGATCGTCTGATGGTCCGCCTCGCGTAGCCACGTCATGCATCGTGCGATCCACTCGACGTGCTGCTCGACCGCGGTGATCATGTTGGCGAGAACCGACGGGCTGCCCGGCCCGGTCACCGTGAACAGGTTCGGGAACCCGGGCATGCTGAGACCGAGCAGGGTCCTGGGGCCCTCAGCCCATGCGTGGGCGAGCGTGAGGCCGCCACGGCCACGGATGTCGATGCGCAGCAGGCTGCCCGTCATCGCGTCGTAGCCCGTGGCGAAGACCACCGTGTCCACGTCGAACGCCGATCCGTCGGCGAGTTCGATGCCCGTTGCCGTGAGCCGTTCGATCGGGTTGTCGCGCACGCTCACCAGTGACACGTTCTCCCGGTTGAACGTCTCGTAGTAGCCGGAGTCGACGCACATCCGCTTGCAGGCGAACGTCTGCGTCGGCGCCAGCAGTTCGGCCGTGTCCGGATCGTCTACGAGGCTGCGGATCTTGCGGCGCATGAAGTCGGCGACCGTGGCGTTCGCGTCGGCGTCGAGCAACAGGTCCTGGAATGCCGTGGACAGAGCGAACCCGCCGATCTCCCAACGATCCTCCAGGATCACGTCGCGCTCCTGGTCGCTCACCGCGAGCGCCGACGGGTGTGCTCGCGGATAGCTCGCCCCGAAGGCGGTCGCTCGTTTCTTCAGCTGCGCACGGAAGCCCGCGTAGTCCGCTTTCACCTCGGCCTCGAGCTCGGGGTCGAGCGGGCCGTTCCGAGCGGGCGCGGCATAGGTGGCGGTCCGCTGGAACACCGTCAGGTGACCGGCATCCTCTGCGAGCAGCGGGATCGCCTGAACCCCCGAGGACCCGGTTCCGACGACGGCGACACGCCGACCGGTCACGTCCACTCCGTCGTGCGGCCAACGACCGGTGTGCAGCACCCGGCCCCCGGCGGCCTCGAACTCGGCGACGCCGCCGATGTCGGGCACGTTGGTGCTCGACAGGCATCCGGTGGCCATCACCACGAACTGTGCGTCCCAGGTGGTGGTCGCCTCGTCGAGGTCGTCGCCGCGGATGGTGCGACCCACGACGGATCGCGCGGTGACGTTCCATCGGCTGCGCGTCTCGTCGAAGACCGCCGACACCACTCGGGTGTCGAACACGATGTGGGGCCGCAGGTCGAAACGCTCGGCCACGTGTTCGGCGTACCGGAGGATCTCGGACTGGGGCGCGTACCGCTCGGTCCAGTGCCAGTCCTGTTGAAGGTCGGCGTCGAACTGGTAGGAGTACTCGAGGCTCTCGACGTCGCACCGGGCACCGGGGTAGCGGTTCCAGTACCACGTGCCGCCGACGTCGCCGCCCGCCTCGACTGCGGCCACGTCGAAGCCGTTCGATCGAAATTCGTGAACGGCATACAGTCCGCCGAACCCGGCGCCGACCACGAGTACGTCGACACTGCGGGTCGCTTCGTCGTTCGCCATGGTCCCACCCTGCCAAAGCGGGCTGCATCACGACCAACCCGTCGGGCACCGACCGCGAGGCGGTTCGGTGGGAGAAGTGGGTCGCGGCAAGACTCGACGACCATGGACTTCGACCTGCCTCCCGAGGATCACCCGACCCGTCAGCGAGTGCGCGACTGGCTGGCGGCCAACCCGGCACCGTCGGGCAGGGATCTCGCCGAGGCGGGATACGTCGTCCCTCATTGGCCGGCGCCGTTCGGCCTCGATGCCGACCCGATCGACCAACTGGTGATCGACGACGAACTGTCCCGTGCCGGCGTCCGTCGACCGAACAACCAGATCGGCATCGGCTGGGCGGCGCCGACGATCCTGCTCGCCGGCACACCCGAGCAGCACGAGCGATACCTCCCGAAGATCTTCAGCGGCGAGGAGTTCTGGTGCCAGCTCTTCTCCGAGACCGAGGCGGGGTCCGACCTCGCCAACCTGGCCACGCGGGCCGTGCGTGACGGCGACGAGTACGTCATCAACGGCTCGAAGATCTGGTCGAGCGGCGCACACCACGCACAGTTCGGCATCCTGATCGCGCGCACCGACCCCGATCAGCCCAAGCACAAGGGCATCTCCTACTTCATCATGCCGATGGACGCCGAGGGCCTGTCGATGACCCCGATCGTCGACATGACCACGGCCCACTCGTTCAATCAAGTGTTCTTCGACGACGTCCGGATTCCGGTCGCCAATCGCGTGGGCGACGAAGGCGACGGGTGGCGCTTGGCCAAGGTCACGCTCTCGAACGAGCGGGTGTCGTTGTCGTCGGCGGGATCGATGTGGGGTGTCGGCCCGTCGGCCGAGCACCTCATCTCACTCATCCGCGACGCCGGTGGACTCGACGACCCGATCCTGCGCCAGCGGGCCGTTGACGTCCACATCGAAGCCGAACTGCTCCGCCTCAACCGGTTCCGCAGCCTCAGTGCGACCCTGCAGGGCAAGACCCCGGGCCCCGAAGCGTCGATCCAGAAGATCATGGCCGACGACCACGGCCAGCACGTGCTCGCACTTGCCAAGGACATCGCCGGCGCGAACGGGATGCTCGAGGGGAGTGGTCCGGTCGGTGTGGTGCCGGCGTCGATGAAGAGCGCTCCGACCGAGAACAACTTCCGGGCGGACGACGACTCACGCGATCCTGCAGCGGCCCGGGTCGATCCGATCTGGCACTACGGGTACCTGTTCCATCCGGCCCTGACCCTCGGTGGGGGAACGTTCGCCGTGCAGCGCAACATCGTGGCGGAGCACGTCCTCGGCCTGCCCCGCGAGCCCAATGTCGAACGGGGCAAGACCTGGGCCGAGGCCCGCACCACCCCGGCCTGACGGGGAAGGCTCGCCCGACCCGTTCGGCAAGATCTCGTCAAACCACCCTTTGTGGTGGCGAACCACCCTTCGTGCGTTTCTAGACTCCGGTGATGGCGGGACATGTGCTGGCGGGCGGGCAGCTCCGTGGCACTGCGCGGGCTGCGGCAGCAGCGCTCCTCCTGGCCGTTGCGGTTCCTGTCGTGGTGCAGGTTGCGTCAGCCGCCGAGGGTGCGACCTTCGTCGTCGACTCCATCGGTGACAGCGGCGATCGCAACGGGGGCGACGGCATCTGCAACGCTGCGCCGTCGGGACAGTCGACAGAGTGCACGCTGCGGGCCGCGATCCAGCAGGCCGAGGCAACCGTCGGTCACGACCGGATCGAGTTCGCCATCGCCGGGCCGGGGCCTCACACGATCCGGCCGATGTCGACACTTCCCATCATGTACGACGAGTCCGGCGTGACGATCGACGGCTACACGCAGTCGGGGGCGCGAGCGAACACCGCCACGTACGGGTCGAACGCGGACCTCCGCATCGAACTGCGCGGTCGCGGCCCGACCGCCAGCAGTGGAGACGGCCTCTACTTCAGCTCGAGTGGGAACGTGGTGCGCGGCCTCGCCATCTACGACTTCGTGCGACACGTGTACATCCGTGACAACGACGGGCGCGGAACCCTCGCCCGGCACAACGTGATCGTGGGGAACTTCATCGGGACGAACGCTGCGGGAACGTTCATGGCGGATCGACGCAACCCGACCGGTGGACCCTCGAGCAACGGGGTCCACCTCGAGAACGGGGCGTCGTACAACGAGATCGGACGTCCGACCCTGGCCGACCGCAACGTCATCTCGGGCACCGCCGGACGCGGGATCGGTGCCTTCGACGACGGCACCGACGGCAACATCTTCCGCAACAACGTCATCGGCCTGCGCCCGGCCGGCGATGCACCGCTGAAGAACTGGGCGCACGGGATCGACATCAACTACGGGTCGAGCAACAACGTCATCGGCGGCACGGGTCCGCTCGACGGCAACGTGATCTCGGGCAACGATCTCGCCGGCGTCGAGATCTCCCACAATGCGTTCCCGAGCAACGACGCAGTCGCTGCAACGGAAGGCAACCGGATCATCGGGAACCTGATCGGCACGGACGCGTCGGGGACGAATGCGGCCGCTGTCTACTCGAACGGCGAGTTCGGCGTCGGACTCGAAGGCAAGGGCCGCTGCGCTGATTCGTGCATGCCCGACATCCACGACAACGAAGTGCGCAACAACGTCATCGTGGGATCGAAGGCGAACGTGGCGATCTGGAAGGGGGCCCACCGCAACGTGGTGGCCGACAACTTCCTCGGCGTGCTCGCCGACGGCACCACGGGTTCGGGGACCGCCACGATCTGGGGTGTGCTCATCGAGACAGGCGCGTTCGACAACCTCGTCACCGACAACCGGATCGCCCGGGTCGCCAACGGCATCGTCGTGCGCCCCGACAACAACTTTCCGTCCGCCTGGCAGGCGGGCGACATCGTGAGCCCGCGTGACGCACGCTTCGCGACGTACGGGAACCGCTTCACCGGAAACTCGATCGAACATGTCGGCCCGGGCCTGGGCGTCGATCTGTGGCCGGTCGGCGAGATCACGACAGCCCCCGATGCGGCACTGGTCCAGGACGGAGTGCGGCTCGGGGTGGTCACCTCGGCGTCGACCGACCGGGTGATGGTCGAGGCGTGCGATGGGTGTGTCGTGGAGTTGTTCGAGACCGCCGATGTCGGGCCGTCGTCGTACGGTCAGGGCCGGCGCTCGCTCGGAACCGCCGTCGCCTCGGACGGCGTTGCCACGTTCGTGTTGCGTACGGCGAGTGGTGATCCGTTCGTGGTCCGGGTCGGCGAGTCCGTGAGCGTGCTGGTGTCGTCGCCACCATCGCCGTCGGGCCGGTCGAGCACGTCGGAGTTCTCCCTTCGACGCACCGTCGTGGCGGGCAGCGTGGGAACCACGACCACGACCACGACCACGACGACAACGACGACCACGACCACGACCACGACCACGACCAGTACGACGGTCCCGGGCACCGGGTCGTCCACGACCGTACCGACCACGTCCACGCCCTCGACGACCGGTCCCGCGACGACCGGTCCGGCAACGACGGCGCCGACGACCGGAACCCCGTCGGTTCCGGCGACGACGGACCGCGCAGGCCCGGCCTCCGCTCGTGCCCCGGCGGCGCGTTGCAGATTCTCGCCGACCTGTTGAGCCCGCGGCGGATTCGTCGGTACCGGCTACCTTGTCCGACGTGACGACACCCGGGCACGCATTCGGCATCGACATCGGCGGCAGCGGCATGAAGGCTGCACCCGTCGACCTGGCGACAGGCGAACTCGTCAGCGAGCGGTACCGGATCGACACGCCTCAACCGGCCACTCCGGAGGCCATGGCCGAGGTCGTGGTCGAACTGGTCCGTCACCACGCCTGGACCGGGTCGGTGGGGTGTGCGTTCCCCGCGGTGGTCCGCAACGGCATCGTCGGCTCGGCGGCCAACATCGACGAGTCGTGGCTCCGGGTCGACGCCGACAGGATCTTCACCGAGGCACTCGGCCAACAGGTGCACATGATCAACGACGCCGACGCCGCAGGGCTGGCAGAGGTGCGCTTCGGTCCCGAAGCAGCCCGACACGGTGTGGTGATGATGCTGACGTTCGGCACGGGCATCGGTTCGGGTTTGTTCGTCGACGGCACGCTGGTGCCGAACACCGAACTCGGCCACCTCGAACTCGACGGTCACGATGCAGAGCGTCGAGCAGCCGCGAGCGCCCGCAAGCGCGATGACCTGACGTGGGAGGAGTGGGGCAAGCGCGTCCACCACTACCTCGAACACGTCGAAGCACTGTTCAGCCCCGACCTGTTCATCATCGGCGGCGGAGCGAGCAAGCGACCGGAACGTTGGCTCGACCAGGTGGACATCGCCACCGAGATCGTGGTCGCGTCGATGGCCAACAACGCCGGCATCGTCGGCGCTGCACTGATCGCTCCC
The DNA here is from genome assembly GCA_038259945.1 of Acidimicrobiales bacterium. Classification (GTDB taxonomy): domain Bacteria; phylum Actinomycetota; class Acidimicrobiia; order Acidimicrobiales; family Ilumatobacteraceae; genus Ilumatobacter_A. The sequence goes on along the minus strand of JBBSOH010000134.1, from coordinate 3,607 downwards.
TGACCGTCCCGCAGCCACGCGCCGTACGCTGCGGCACCGATGTGGCGAGCCGATTCGATGATCCGATGACCGAAGCGATGTTGGATCTCGGGACCGTCGACTTCGATCGGGGCCTCAGTGCCGATGAGGTGGTGGCGAGTGCTGCGAAGAACGGCTCGAATCGTTTCACGCCTCTCCCCACGAAGTCGCCTCTCGATTTCGTGATGGCCGCATTCGGTGACCTGATGTTGCGGGTGCTTCTGGTGGCCGCCGCGGTGTCGGTTGCGTTGGGTGTCCGGTCGGGTGAGTACGTCGACGGCGTGGCGATCTGTGTTGCGGTGCTGGTCGTGGTGGTCGTGGGGACGTTGAACGAGTTGCGTGCTCAGCGGGACTACTCCGCCCTCGAGGACGCGTCGGCGCAGGAGTTCGTCCGTGTCGTGCGCGACGGTGTCGTGTCCGAGATCGACACCACGGACCTCGTGGTGGGTGATGTGATCGACGTGCGCCTCGGCGACATCGTCCCGGCCGACGCGATCTACGGGCAGGGATCGGAGTTGCTGGTCGGAGAGGCCCAGATCACCGGAGAGCCCGAGACAGCGAAGCTGCCAGGCGACGAACTGTTCGCGTCGTCGAAGGTGCTCGACGGTGGCGGTCGTGCCGTGGTGGCGAGCGTCGGCGATTCCACGTTGTTCGGCAAGATCCGTGCCGACGTCGCCCGAGAACCGATGCCGACTCCGCTGCAGGAACGCCTCGAGGTGTTCGCCGGGCGGATCGGTGTGTTCGGTTCGGTGGTGGCTGCGTTCACGTTCGTCGCGCTGCTGGGTTCGGAGTTGGCTGGTGACGAGTTGTCGTTGGCGTGGAACATCGAGTTCCTCGAGGCGGTGGTCGAGGCGCTCACGGTGGCGGTCACGATCGTGGTGGTGACCGTTCCGGAGGGTCTGCCGCTCGCCGTCACGTTGTCGCTCGCGTACACGACGCGCCGCATGGCGTCGGAGAACGCGTTGGTGCGCGAACTGGCTGCCTGCGAGACCATGGGCGCGGCCACGATCGTGTGCAGTGACAAGACGGGCACGATGACGTTCGGCCGGATGGAGGCTGCGTTCGTGTGGCGCGGCGACGGTCTGGAGGATGCTGTCGATGTGCGGTTCGACGCCTCGACCGACGCTGTCTGGACGCGCGGGATCGCCATCAATTCCTCGGCCGACCTCGTTCGTCTCGACGACGCACCTGCGGATGCGGAGCCGAGCGTGTCGGGCAACTCGACCGAGGGTGCGTTGCTGATGCTGCTGCACCGCAGTGGCATCGACTACGCAGGCGTGCGAGCGACGAACCCGGTGACCGACCGCATCGAGTTCAACTCGGTCCGCAAGTTCATGCAGTCGACGATCAGCGTCGACGGCGCCACCGAGGTGCACGTGAAGGGTGCCCCGGAGATCGTGCTCGACCGCTGCGCCCATCTTCCGGCTGGTGCCGCGTCGGATTCGATCCGCACCGAGATCGCCGATGTGGCCACCCGCGGCTATCGCACGCTCGGTTTCGCGAGCGGACCGACCGAGGACGATCTGACGTTCCTCGGGTTCGCGGCGATCGCGGATCAGATGCGCCCCGAGATCCCCCGGTCGGTCGCCCGGTGCCGCAGCGCCGGGGTGCAGGTGATGATGATCACCGGCGACATCCCCGAGACCGCGTTCGAGATCGCCCGCCAGGCGAACGTCGCGACCGACCGCAGCGAGGTGTTGACCGGTGCCGAGTTCCGCGAACTCACCGACGACGAGGTGAAGGAGCGCCTCGCCACGATCACCGTCATGGCACGGGCGCTTCCCGAGGACAAGAAGCGAATGGCGCACATCCTCCAAGAGCAAGGTCACGTCGTCGCGATGACCGGCGACGGCGTCAACGACGCACCTGCGCTCGTGGCCGCCGACGTCGGTTTCGGCATGGGCAGCGGCTCCCAAGTCGCTGCCGAGGCGAGCGACATCGTGATCGTCGACGACGCCTTCACCACCATCGTGCGCGCCATCCGCTGGGGGCGAGCGGTGTTCGAGAACATCCGCAAGTTCCTGATGTTCCAGCTCACCGTGAACGTCGTCGCCCTCGGCGTCGCTCTGCTCGCCGCACTGTTCGGCTACGGCACACCGCTCACCCCGGTGCAACTGCTGTGGGTCAACCTGATCATGGACAGCCTCGCCGCCGTCGCCTTCACACTCCAAGAACCCAGCGACGACCTCTACGACCAGCAGCCACACGGCCGCAGCGAGCCACTGATCTCACGGTTCATGTGGACCAACATCATCGTTCTCGGCATGTTCATGTTCGTCGTCGTGTGGCTCGTCCTCACCACCGGAATCGTCGTCGACGTCGGCGATGTCGTCGGCGGTGCAGTTGCCGGCGCCGACGAACTGACCGACGACGAGACCCTGCGCAACACCGCCGTGTTCAACACGTTCGTGATGCTGCAGTTCTTCAACGCATTCAACAGCCGGGTTGTGCGCGCCGGTCGCAGCCCGCTCACCGGCCTCGGGCTCCGCAGCAACTTCACAGCGATCATGGGAGGCATCTTCGTCACTCAGGTCCTCATCATCACCTTCGGCGGCGCAGTGTTCGAAACCGAACCACTCGGAACCCGCGAGTGGCTCATCACCATCGGCCTCGGCCTCACCGTCATCCCCGTCGCCGCCGTGGTCCGCACCGTCCTCGGCGCACGAGCACAGCCGTTGTCCCGCCGCAGCCGGGTACTTTGATCAGACGTCGTCGCGTGACCGACGCGACCGCAGGCGTCCGAGAAGTGTCTGGTTCTCGTCGATGACGCCCGCCCGGTGGGCGAGGATCTGGTTGAGCTCGCCTCCGACGAGGAAGACCGAGACAGCCGCCCACATCCATGTCAGTGCGAGGAGCAGAGCACCGGCGGCGCCGATCACGTCGTTGCTGTCATCGCCACCGAGTAGCCGGACATACCAGCCGAATCCGAGCGACAGGAGCAGCCACCCGGTCGAGGCCAGCACGGCACCGGGCACGTCGTAGCGCCACGGGGTGTGATGGTTCGGCCCGAAGTGGAACATCGTTGCCGACCACAGGATCAGGATGGCGAACGCCGGCACGATGCGGCCCCAGACCGGAACGCCGACATCTCCGCCGGTCGCCCACAGCGCGGTCGACAGAGCGACCATGAGCAGCGTTCCGAGCGCGAGCCCGATCGCCAGGAGTCGGGTGTGCACGAAGTTGCGGGTGTCGTCGATGTCGTACACGGCATCGAGCCCACGGATCAGACCAGCGAAGCCGCGCGACAGGGTGAACACTGCGGTGGCGATGGAGATGCTGAGGACCCCGTTGCGACGTTGATCGAAAAGTCCGTCGACGGACGCAGCGAGAGAGTCGGCCTGGTCGGCGAACACCCGCTCGATGAACTCGATCGTCGTCTGGCGGAGTTCGGCCGTCAGGTCGTCGCCGAGCAGCGACACCGACGACAGCCCGGCGAGCAGCGCAGCGGGAAGACTGAGCAGCAACCAGAACGACACGCCGGCCGCCACGTCGAACAGGCCGTCCTCGCGGATCTCGGCGATCAACTTCCGAAGCGTCCCCCACATCGACCACAGTCTGCCCGCCCGCCCGCCCGCCCGCCCGCCCGCTC
>JBBSOH010000133.1:0-10087 GCA_038259945.1 Acidimicrobiales bacterium | reverse complement strand
TCGACGACGGCCCCGTCGACCTGCCCGAGGGCATCGGTGTCGTGCGTCTCGGCGACCTCGACCTCGCACCCGCCGACGAGCGGATGATGCGCACGGTCTACGACGTGATGGAGTTCTCCACGGCGGTCAAGCCGTCGTTCCTGCGCTACCTGCTCGCTGCCGGCCCTGACACCGAGCCGGCCTGCTACCTCGACCCCGACATCCAGGTGTTCGCGCCCTTCGGCCCGCAGGTCGACGCCGCCCTGGACCTCGGCATCGTGCTCACGCCGCACGTCCTCGCGCCCGTTCCGCGCGACGGGATGCGCGTCGACGAGGAGACGATCATGCAGTCGGGCATGTACAACTGCGGCTTCCTCGCCGTCGGCCCATCTTCCCTGCCGTTTCTCGACTGGTGGGACGAACGGCTGCGCTTCGATGCCCTCGTGGACTTCGGGCGCGCCCGGTTCACCGACCAGCGGTGGGTCGACTGGGTGCCGTCGCTGTTCGACTTCACGATCGACCGCGACCCCGGGATGAACGTCGCCTGGTGGAACATCCACGATCGCCCGATCGACCTCGACGGGTCGGGTCCGAGCGTGCAGGGAGTCCCACTGCGTTTCGTCCACTTCAGCGGCTACGACCCGACGCAGCCTGGCCTGCTGTCCAAGCACCAGATGCCGCGGCCGCGCATCGATCACGGGATCGGCACCGGGATGCGCACGCTCGCCGATGCGTACGGTGCCCGCCTGATCGAACTCGGGCACGTCGTGAACCGGCGAGGCGAGTACCCGTGGAACCGATCGCACGATGGGGTGGAGTTGAGCACCGAACTGCGTCGCCTGGTGCGCGATGCGGCCCTTGCGGAGATCGAAGAGTTCGGTGAGATCCGGACCGTGCCCGACGCTTTCGACCCCGACGCCGACTTCGCCGGATGGGTCGCTGCCCGCACCGGCCGTCCCCGCCGGAAGGCGAGCACCACCGACTCCACCACCCCCGGCATCACCCGAACCACCACCTCCGCACCCCGTGACTCCGGGGCACCGGGTACTCCGGATGTCCGCAACACCTACGACGTCGAGTTCGACTGGACCGACGCCCACGGCCACGCCGTCCGGTTGCTGCTCGATCACTGCGAGCCGGGCATCGTCGTCGATGTCGGATGTGGCTACGCGCCGCACGCCGAGGTGCTGCGCGATGCCGGATTCGAGTACGTGGGCCTGGACATGGACGAGACCTCACTCGAGCGATTGAGTGAGCGCGGCTTCGTCGCCCGCCGTGCCGACCTCGGTCGATCGGACGAGGTCGAGGAGATCATCTCGGCTGCCGTCGCCGACCTCGGCAGCAACTCGGACGTGGTCGCCGTGATGGCGCTCGACGTGCTCGAACACCTCGTCGAGCCGGAACTGCTGCTGGCGACGCTGTCGAACTGGATGCAGCAGTTCGAGGCTGCCGTCCTGGTGACGAGCGTGCCGAACGTGGCCCATCGTGACATCGCCGCCAAGCTGCTGGCAGGTCGCTGGGACGTCACCCGGACCGGCCTCCTCGACCACACCCATCTGCGATTCTTCACCGACTCCTCGATCACCGCAGTGATGGCCTCGGCCGGATTCACCGAGGTGATGCGCAACGACCGCATCGCATTTCGGTCCGACCAGCGGTGGCCCGCAGGGTCGCCCTTCACGAGCCCGCACACCCCGCTGGCATCGACCATCGCTGAGATCCGCGACCTCGCCGACGATCACGGCGACACCTATCAACTCATTCGCGGGTACGGGCGAGTCGACGCACGCGCGTCGGCGCCCACGCTGATGGTCGACGCTGCGCCCGCAGGCATCGCGCTCACCGTGATCGCCGACCCGGGCACCGATGCCGATGGGCTCGCCCGACTGGGAGTGCAACTCGAGGCGCAGACGAGTTCGGACTGGGAACTCGTGGCCGTCGAGACTCCGGCGACGGATGACGCGGAACGGGTCACGGCCCTCGACTCACTCCTCGCAACTGCGTCCGGCATCTATGTCGCATTCGTCGAACGCGGCGAACAGGTCGGCCCCCGCTGGGTCGAGCAGTTCGTCGAAGCGATGACGGTCACCGTGGCGGGCGGCGCCCCCGATGCCGACGTCAGCGGCAACATCTTGCGTTGCTCGGACGATTCGCCCGTCACCGAGTCGGAGGGTGCGGAGAACCCTGGCGAGATGTCGCAGGCATCGGCACTGTTCGCGTTCCCGACGTCCACTGTTCGCTCGCTCGCCAGAGGGTTCGACGGCCTCGGACACCCGGCGCTCCGACTGCGTGCCGAACTGCTTCCGTTCTGCGGTGAGACGGCCACGGGCGTCATAGCGGTCACGGCGTCGACTGCAGCGCCGGAGGAAGACTCGTGGTCGACCGACTCGGCAGGAGCGAGTGCTCTCGACTCGTCGCCGGCCGTCTCGATGCTGCGAGCGGCCGCCGAACTCCCCGGCGTCGTCGAGTCACTCCAAGCCGAGATCGAACGCCTCCGCGCCGAGAACATCCGACTGTCGAACCACCGCGACCAACTCGTGCGCGACAACGAGTGGCTCAACTCCGAACTGGCGCCGGTTCCGGTCCGCGTCATCCGCCGCGTCCTGCGACGCGACGCCTCCCTCGACTGACAACCACATGGTGTCAGACACCGTGTGGTTGTCAAATGGTGTCTGACACCGTGTGGTCGATCAGGGTGCGGATGGTGGCGACCATCTCGGCTTCGTCGGGGCGTGCGGCCATCTGCGATCGGGCCGCCTCGCCCAGGGCGCGGCGGTGGACGTCGTCGTCGACGAGTTCGCGCATGGCGGCGACGGCGTCGTCGGGATCGGGGTCGGCCCACTGCGTTCCCGTCGGGTAGATGGTGCCGCCGTCGGAGGCGTCGATCATCGAGAACCCGACGAGGCGCGAGCAAGCATCGTCCATGAAGTCGAGGTTGCCGGAGTAGCGGGTGGCGATGCACGGCACACCCATCCACATCGCCTCGGCGAGATGCGCCCCGAAGCCTTCGCCGCGATGCAACGACACGAGCACGTCGAGGTGAGAGAGGAACGCGAACTGGTCGGAGCGGGACAGGTGAGCGTCCCAGATGCGGATGTCGCGCCGCCCCGCCGCCCGCTCGAGGAGGCGCCCGTGCGCATCGGTGTGCACGCCGGCGTTGAGCGTCTTGATCACGAGGATCGGACCCTCGTCCTCGGTGAACGCCCGGGTGAAGGCATCGATCGCGGCGAGGGGATTCTTGCGTTCGAGGATGCTGAAGTGATCGAACGTGAGGCCGAGCACGGTGCGATCACCGGCATCTGCGAGCGGCTCGAACGAAGAGCGCGCTCGCGACGAGGGGACCGGCTCGGCGATCGGGAGCGGAACGCGTCGGACCGGCACCGTGCCGACCTGCTCGAATGCGTCGCGGACGAAGTCGGTGGCGACCCACACCTCGTCGACCAGCTCGAGCCCTCGGACGCCGGCCTCGGACAGCTGCGACATCTCCCAGAAGCAGTAGGCGATCATCCGCTCTGTCGCCTCGAAGAGTTCGGGATGCCACTCGCGCAGCACCGGGAGCTGATCGGCAGCGACGACGGCAAGTGTCGTGCGGTGAGCGATGACATCGTCGGTGGGAAACGGCGGATCGACCGCGGGGCTCGGCGCTCCCGAGAAAGCCAGCGACGACGAGTCCAGGCCGTGTTCCGGGATCGCACGAGCCATCAGGCGACCGATGTCTCCGAGCGCCAACTGTTTGCCCAGATAGCCGACGACGTTCACGCCGTCTCGGAGCGGCGCGTGAACCGGCCACGGAGGTGCAGGTGAGGCAGCAGTTGCCACCCCGTCGACGTGGGTGCCGTCGGACGCGTTCTCGTCGACACCCTGCGCCGGTGGATCGAGGTGACCGCTCGAGTCCTCCGCCCTGGAGACACGCGCCGATCGCCACCGTCGCACGCGACGCACGACGGGACGCAGGAGGTCCTTGCATCTCGACACGGTCGTCACCGAGCGGACGGTAGCGGCGACACCACCACGAATCGGGCCTGATGGGCGGCGGCGTGGCGTCCGACGACGATCAACTCCGCGTTCGACCCACCGGTCAACCAAACGGTGTCTGCACCATTTGGTTGGTGCGGTCCGCGCCACAGCGTGTACCGCGTCCGACTCGACCACTCCGGCCCGGCATCGCCGCCGGGTGTTGATGGTTACTGGTCCCCGGAACGCCCTGGGTAACGTCCACGGCGTGGAACCCGAGTCGACCTCAGTGATCGAGCGCGGTCGTGGGCTGGTGCGCAACGCGACACGTTCTGCCCGACGTCGAATCGCCCAACACACATCGCTGATCGACCCGCCCCAGGTCGATCACGCCCGTCGGAACGCAGCGTTCGGTGCTCGCCGCAGGATCGGAGTGCTCCACATCCCGAAGTCGGCGGGCAGTTCGGTGTCGGCCGCGCTGGAGGGGGCGCTCGCCGACCGGACCTGGTCGCCGTGGGACTTCGACCCGGCGCTGTTCGGCCCGCTGCGAAACGAGCCGGTGCCCGTCACGGAGATTCCACGTGTCATCCCTGACCCAGCGAAACTGACGGAGTTCGACGCCGCTTCCGGGCACTTCGCGCTGTCCACGATGCTCGCCGGTTTCGAGGCCGCCGACCTGGTCATGCTGCTGCGTGAACCGCGCAGCCGGTTGCTGTCGCACTACGAGTACTGGCGAGGCCTCCCGGCCAACCTGCGCAGCGAGGACAGCACCTGGTCGGTCACCGCACATGCACGCGAACTCGACTTCGACGAGTGGCTCCTCGACCCGCGCACTGCCTACCAGACCGACAACGTCGTGGTGCGGACGTTGCTCGACGGCCACGGGGCGATCCCCGACGACGACTTCATCGACCCCGCCGACCTCGCGTCGTTGACCACGCAAGCCGTGCGCACCGCAGCGTCGATCGGGTGGGTCGACGTCGTCGAGCGCGGGGCCGCGATGTGGGACGGGCTGGCGGCGCGCATCGACCGTCCGCTCGACCGGCCGCAGATGAACACCACCGAGCGTCGTGCCGATCTCCCCACGGACGTTGCGGCGATGCTCTCGGATCGTGCCGTCACGGCGCTGCACCAGCGGACGACGGGGGACCGGGCCGTCTGGGACGCTGCTGCGCGTCGCCGGGGGATCGACGACCCGAGGCTGCTCGCGGAGACCGCCTGGTATCGCCGGATCCGGACCACGCTCGACGCCCAGTCATCGCCGCCGGCGGTTGTCGATCAGATCGACTGAGCCTCGAGGTTCAAGATCGCGTCAGTTCGTGCCGATCAACGACCGTGACGTCATTCGAACCACCGTCGCCCTTCGCGCCTCCCGCCCCCTTCGTGCCCTCCGACCCGGAGCCGATGACGGCACCGATGTTCGCGGCTCCGGACGCGGTCGAGATCGTCGACGTCGGCTTCGCACTGTCCACGCTCGACCCGTCCTGGACCGTGCACACCGCACCACTTATCGGCCTCGAGCGGCCTGACTTCCTCGCTGTCCACGACCGCTTCGGGGTGTGCATCATCCACGTCCTGGACTGGACTCCGGACACCACCTGCGTCCTCCCTGACGGCCAGATCGGTCGGCTGGGTGCCGACAACCAGTGGGCCCCGATCCCGCTCGACCCGCGCGTCCCCGCCGCCCGCAGCCGCTCGTCGATCTTCGACCAGTTCTATGCCATGCCCGAACACGGCGGCTCGCCCACGGCGGCGATCCGCAGCGTGCTGATCCTCCCCGCGTTCACCACCGCAGCCGCCGGCAGCGTGTTCCCCCGCTCGGACAACGAACGCCTCGCCCTGGTGGGCATCTCGGGGGGCGACGCAGTCGCGTTCGACATCGGTGAAGTGGTCCGCGGGTTCGGCTGTCAACCACCGCCTGCACCGTCGATCGAGAAGCTTCGCGGTCACGTCGCCGCAGCGCCCGGCTTCACCCAACAATCAGCGTGGGACCCGTCCACCCCGCAGTCGATCATCGACATCGCGGAGAACGCATCGCAGCACCGGCATCGCCGGATCGACGGTGGCGCTGGCACAGGGAAGTCGTCGGCACTCGCCGCACGCGCCGCACGCCTCGCATCGGACGGCAAGCGGGTCCTCGCCCTGTCGTTCAACGTCACGTTCGCCAACGGGCTGCGGTCCATGGTCGACGGCTACTGCCGCCAGATCGGTGCCGACCCGACGCTCGTCACGTGTGCCAACTTCCACTCGTTCTGCACTCGTGTCGTGTCCGACGCAGAGATGACCGGTGGCCACCTCGAAGGAACACGCGGCGCACCCTGGACCGTTGCGATCGTCGAGAAAGCTGTGCAGGCGTACATCCAGGGTCAGGGTCCCTTGTTCGACGCCGTGATGATCGACGAGGGTCAGGATTTCACCGATGTGTGGTGGGACCTGCTCCACGATCACGTCCTCGTCGACGGCGGTGAGACGTTGCTCGCCGTCGATCGGACGCAGGACATCTACGGACGCACCGAGTGGCTGGACGACCCACGCCGATCCGACGCGCTCGGTGTCGAGACCGTGACCCTGTCGACGACGATGCGGCTCCCCGACGATCTGCTCGCACTCACCAACGAGTTCGCGACCTCGAAGCTCGACGGAGCGATGCAGCTGCCGATGCCATCGCAGGACACGTCCGCCGATCACGGGTCGGTGCGGCGGTGGGGCGACGTCGCTCGAGTCAACGACATCGGAACGGCGATCGGGCAGGAAGTCGTGGAACTCCTCGCGTCCGACCCGACGTTGCGCCCGAGCGACATCGCGTTCGTGTGCGACTACCACCACGACGGTGTACGCGCCGCTGCTGTGATCGAGCGAGCGGGCATCGCCGTTCACCACATCTTCAGTCGTGACCCCGACGATCCCCGCCGCCGCCGCAAGCATCGGTTCTGGACCGACGCCGACGCCGTGAAGGGGTGTACCGCCCACAGCCTGAAGGGATGGGATGCCACCGCCGTGGTGTTGGGAATCGGCGCCGACGACCGCGCCAAACGCCTCGCGTACGTCGCGATGACTCGGGTACGCAGGTCGCCGGACCGGCCATCGATCGTGTCGGTCGTCAACGCCGACGCTGCACTGCGACCGTTCGGTGAACGATTCGTCGCCGGCTCGGCGCCGCTCGGAGCGGCCGCGCCGGTTCCGGCGTCACCAGTTCCAGCGCCCCCGCCTCCTCCACCACCACCGCTTCCGACACCCACACCGATCCCGTCGTCGGTTCAGCCCACAGCGTCACCGCCGCCACCCGCCCCGGCTCCGCCAGCACTTCCCGAGCCCGTCATGATGGCGGCGACCGAGGCGCCGGATGCTGCGATGCAGTCGATGGCACCGCCACCGGCGCCGGCGTTCGCGCCACCAACACAGAACTGACGACGGGAACCGACGACTCAGAACCTCAGCGGGTCCGGACCAGTCCTGACGGTCACGTCGTGGTTGGTCGATCGACGAGTGGGTTGTCCTGCTTGTCCTTCTTCGCCGCCTTCTGAGCCTTCTTCCACTCGCGCACTGCTGCGAGTGACGCTTCGTCGTGGATGTCGGCGACCGATCGCGGTACGTCGTCGCCGAACTTGCCCGCTGCCTTGCGCCAGTCGTCGGGCTGCACACCCTGCGTCTTGGCGAGGATCGCCACGAAGATCTTCGACTTCTCGTCGCCATATCCGGGAAGCGCCTTCAGCCGCCGGTAGATCTCGCGTCCCGACTCGGCGTCGCGCCAGATGTTGCCGGCATCGCCGTCGTAGTCCTCGACGAGCGCAGTGCACACCTGGTGGACTCGCTTGCCCATCGAACCCGGGAACCGATGGACCGCCGGCTTGTCGCAGCACACGGTGACGAAGTCGTCGACGTCCATCGTCGCGATGCGGGCCGGATCGAGGTGACCGAGACGGGTACGCAATGTCGACGGCCCCATGAAGGCCCATTCCATCGGCACCTGCTGGTCGAGCAGCATCCCGATCAGCAGCGCGTTCGCGTCGGTGTTCAGCAGCCCGTCAGCCGCCTCGTCACCCGTTATGTACAGCGTGCCGGTCACGCCCGGAACCTACTCCCGTCAGCCCGTCGCGGTGAGTCTGCGTCGGGCTCGGAGCGACCGAAACTCACCGGACGAACGGGACGTTCACGAACCTGGCCAGTTGGTGAGTCTGCATCGGGCCGGGGGCGACGCAGACTCACCGCACCAAATCGCGTCAGGCCGTGAACGAGTTCCAGGGGTCGATGGCGTCGGGGTCGATGTCGTAGCGACGCATCGCGTCCTCCACGATGCCGACGTCGGCCTTGCCGTCGGCGAGGAGTCCCGCCAGCGTGGCGACGACGATGTGGCCCATGTCGATCTCGAAGAAGCGGCGCAGCGCCTCGCGTGTGTCGGAGCGGCCCATCCCGTCGGTGCCCAACGTCGTGAAGGTGCGATGGCCGTCGCCTCCCGACGGCAGGAACTGGCGGATCTGGTCGGGCACGATCGACATGAAGTCGGTGACCGCTGTGATCGGCCCCGACGACTCGGCGAGCCGCTGAGCGACGAGCGGAACGTGCGCCTCGCCGCTCGGATGCAGTCGGTTGTGCCGTTCGGCGGCGAGGCCGTTCTCGCGCAGCGCCTTGTACGACGTGACCGACCACAGTTCGGCGCCCACGCCGTAGTGCTCGGCCAGTTCGCTCGCTGCCGCACGGGCAGCGCCCTGGGCCGAACCGGAGAAGAGGATCGTCGCCCGCTTCGCATCCTGGTCGGCACCTTCGATCACGGGGGCGTCGGCGAACCGGTACATGCCCTCCACGATCTGCTGCTTGATGCTCGTCTGACCTTCGACGTCATCGGGCAACGACGGCATCTCGTAGTTCTCGTTGTAGAGCGTGATGTAGTACATCACGTCGGTCCAGTTGGCGTCCATGCTCCCGCCGTACATCCGCTCGATGCCGGCCTCCACGATCGCACCGACCTCGTACGCGTACGCCGGGTCGTAGGCCTGCACGGTCGGCATGGTCGAGGCGAGCACCAGGCTGTGGCCGTCCTGGTGCTGCAGCCCTTCGCCCATGAGCGTGGTGCGGCCGGCGGTGGCGGCCATGAGGAAGCCCCGAGCGCGGATGTCGGTCGCCTGCCAGATCAGGTCGCCGACCCGCTGGAAACCGAACATCGAATAGAACGTGTAGAACGGAACCATCGGCACGCCGCGTGTGGCGTACGACGACCCGGCGGCGATGAAGCTCGACATCGCTCCCGCCTCGGTGATCCCTTCCTCCAGGATCTGGCCCTGCTTGGATTCGGAGTAGGACAGCAGCAGGTCGTGGTCGACCGACTCGTACTTCTGGCCCTGCGAGGCGTAGATCTCGATCTCCTTGAACAGGCCGTCCATGCCGAACGTGCGCGCCTCGTCGGGGATGATCGGCACGATCCGCTCGCCGACGTTGTCGTCACGAGTCAGGTTGCGCAGCAACCGGGTGAAGCCCATGGTGGTGGACACTTCCTGTCCACTCGAACCTCCCCACATCTCGCCGTAGGCCTTGGCGTCAGGCAACGACATCGCCTTGCGGACGCGCGTGGAACGCTTGGGGATCGACCCGTCGAGCGAACGGCGGCGCTCCATCATGTACTGGTACTCGACGGAGTCCTCGGCGGGCTTGAAGTACGGCGGGTCGTCGGCCTCGATCGAATCGGCCGGGATCTCGTCGTGCAGGTGCAGGCGGTCGCGCAGGTCGACGATCTGCTTCTTGGTCATCTTCTTGATCTGGTGCGTCGAGTTGCGACCCTCGAAGCCTTCGCCGAGCGTCCAACCCTTCACCGTCTTGGCCAGGATCACCGTCGGGCGGCCCGATCCGAGGTTGTCGACGGCTGCCTTGTACGCGGCGTACAGCTTGCGATAGTCGTGGCCGCCGCGCGGCAGGTTGCGCAGGTCGTCGTCGGACAGGTGCGACACCATCTGACGCAGCCGGTCGTCGGGGCCGAAGAAGTGGTCGCGTACGTAGCCGCCGTCCTCGATCGCATATCGCTGGTACTCGCCGTCGACGGTGCTGTTCATCTTGTTCAGCAGCACGCCGTCCTTGTCCTGCGCGAGCAACGGGTCCCACTTGGAACCCCACACGACCTTGATCACGTTCCAGCCGGCGCCGCGGACCGTGGCTTCCATCTCCT
>JBBSOH010000132.1:0-10231 GCA_038259945.1 Acidimicrobiales bacterium | reverse complement strand
CGACCCACGGCGCGAGTGTGGCGATCGGTCCGTCGGCGGCGTGGCGCAGTGTGGTCACGGGGACGCCCACCAACTGTCTGCCGGCGACGACGCCCAACGCCACGAGCACCAACTGCATCACGCCCGACGCCAGTCGCGAGCCGCCGGCGACGATGTCTCCGGTGACGAGTTCGAGCGCACCGACGGTGAGCAACGCTCCAGGGAGGAACGTGATCAGCGGCGAGACGAGCAGTGGAAAGGTCGCCAGATCGTCGACGACCCGCGCCAGGGCGAACACCGAGATCGACACGGCGGTCGCAGCGATCAGCGGGACGAACGGCTGCGACGATGGGCCGAGACGGCGGGTCGACAGCCTGAACGAACCGATCACCGCGCCGAGCACCGCAGCGAGCACGACCTCCCGCCACGTCGCACGCAGGATCATCGCGAGTCCAACCGTCGAGCAGACGTAGCCGAGCACCACGAGTCGGGACGAGTACGGGTGCGGCGAGACCCGGATCTCGCTGAGGCGCCGTTGCCCCTCGGCTGCATCGAGGTCCCCGCGTTCCGCTTCACGTACGAGGCCGAGCACGTCGTCGATCTGATCGAGTCGGAGCGGCGCGCGCCCGGCGATGCCGACCTCGGTCGTCACGTTGCTCCCCCCGGGGAGCGACACGATGAGCGCCGTCGGCAGGACCACGACGCCGATCTTCACGACGCCGTTCACCTGTGCAATGGAGCGCAGGGTGGATTCGACGTGGCTGACCGCGTCGCCGGCATCGATCAGCGATTCGCCGAGACCGAGCAGGAAGTCCAGCGTGACGGTGTCGTCGACCGGCCGAACGGTGTCGGTTCGATCGGGCGTCAGGCTCGGCACGTGTGCACCGGGCGATCGACGAGCCAGCACGTAGGACACGAGGCCCACCACTGCCAGCACGAACAGAGCGAAGAGGATCGATCCGATGTGGATGTCCGAGCTGCGCACCTGCGGCGCGGCGCTCGGCCCCACCACGGCGCCGTCGGCGACGCCGGTCGTGGCAGGGTCGATCGATGCTGCTTCGGGCTCCGTCGTCAGCGGCTCCGTCGTGGACGATTCCGTGGTGGACGGCTCGGCGGCGGGTGGGACGGTCGTGGGTGCAACGGTCGTGGGCGCAACGGTCGTCTCCGGGACCGAGCTTCCGCCGATGGAATCAGCAGGATCCGTGGCTGGCAGAACGGTGTCGGCGGGTGATGCCGAGGCGACCGCATGAGTTCCGAGGATCAGGAAGGAGCTGACGAACAGCAGGGCGAACGAGCGCAGCATCTCGGTCGACCGTATCGACGTTCCGCGCGAGGTCCGGACTCTCCACGGCGTGAACCGTCTGCGCGGCCGGCGAGCCGACCTACGACGAACACCACGTCACCGATGGCGTCCTGCTCGCCGAGGTCGCCCGACGGTCGGAGCCGATCAACGTGTCGCAGTGCGGGTCCTGCCGAAGTGGACGCCGATCATCAGGGCGGCGACCACGACGACGAGTGCTTCGGCGACGAGCGACTGGGTTCCGATCGTCTCGCTCCAGTTGCCGATGTCGTCGGTCGATCCCGGCAGGCCGACGGTCCGGGTGAGCACGAAGCCGACGAACGTCGCTGCGGCGGTCGCTCCTCCCAGGTACCAACCGGCCTTGCTCCGGGCGACGATCATCACAACGGCGGCGACGCACACGGCGGAGAGCAGGCCGTAGCCGACGCCGAGGTACGGCACTTCGGC
Source organism: Acidimicrobiales bacterium (assembly GCA_038259945.1). Lineage (GTDB taxonomy): Bacteria > Actinomycetota > Acidimicrobiia > Acidimicrobiales > Ilumatobacteraceae > Ilumatobacter_A. The sequence continues at coordinate 8,505 of JBBSOH010000132.1, read as the reverse complement.
GAACTTGCCCGAGAGTTCTTCGACATGGATGTAGGCGGTCGCCACCAATCCGGCGATACCGCCGGCTTCGGCAGCGATGACGGCGGGAGTGCGCTCGTAGCGCCCCAGTCGGCTGATCAGCGAGGTCTGCGCCTCGGAGGTGTTGGCGGTGTCGTCGTTCTTCGAGCGAGGGTCGGTGGTGATGGTCATGAGGGGCTCCTTGGGTCGGTCCACTCGGTCGAGCGGAACTCGTTTGGTTTTAGTACTCAATCATGGGCACCCTGAGGGTTCGCTGAAGGACGCTGAAGGCGTCTTCAGCCTGGCGAACTCGAGGTCCACGCCGATCCGGTGCGCGTCGCATTCACGGCCCGACAGTTCGTCGACGATCCGCCACTCCCGATTCCGCTGGCAGAATCGAGTCATGCTCAGCCCAGGACAGCAGGCACCGCCCTTCGCCCTTCCCGACCAGGACGACCGGGTCGTCGACCTGGCGGAGCTGGCGGGGAGGTGGGTGCTGCTGTGGTGGTACCCCAAGGCCGCCACACCCGGTTGAACGGTCGAAGGTCAGGCACTGCGTGACAGTGCCGAGCGGTTCGACGAACTCGGCGCGACGATTCTCGGCGCGTCGTTCGACTCCCCGGCCGAGAATCTCGCGTTCGCCCGGGCCCAGCAGTTCCCGTTCAGACTCCTGAGCGACCTCGACCACGCGGTCGGCGCCGCGTACGAGGTCACCCGCGACCGCGACGACAAGTTCGCCGACTTCCCTCGCCGCTACAGCTACCTGATCGACCCCGAGGGTCTGATCCATCGCGGGTACGACGTCACCGACGTCGCCCACCACGCCCAGGACGTCATCGCCGACATCGAGCGGGCCTCGGCCACCCGATGACCCCGCGGCCGTTCACCGCCACGTCGGCCAGTACGGCTGACGACCCCGGCAGCGATGCCCGACGACTCCAGGCACGCGTCTCCACGGTCACCAAGGGCGCAGCTCGAGCTGCCGTCCTCGGGGTGAACGACGGGCTCGTCACCACGGTGTGCCTCGTCCTGGCGGTGGCCGGGGCCAGCTCCGGAGTGACCGAGGTCCGGATCGCGGGTCTCGCCAGCCTGATCGCCGGAGCGTTCTCGATGGCGGCCGGCGAATGGATCTCCGTTCGGAGCCAGGTCGAACTGTTCGACGGCATCACCGGCGAACTCGATCGTCTCGCCGCCCGGAACCCGCGACTGCTGCTCGACGCACTCACCTCGAAACTCGAGGAGACCGGCCTGGCCACCGACACCGCACAGCGCGTCGCGACCGAACTGCCGCTCGAGGGTGACCGGTTCGTCCACTTCACCGCCCGCACCGTGTTCGGGTTCGATCCCGGCGAGGTCGGCTCGCCGATCGTCGCCGCGGTCTCGTCGTTCGGGCTGTTCACCGCAGGAGCAGTCGTGCCGCTCGCACCGTGGTTCCTGACGAGCGGGACCGCAGCGATCATCGCATCGGTCACCGCAACAGCGCTCGCGAGCTTGGTCGTCGGCGGCTGGGTCAGCAAGTCGTCTGACCGACCCGTCGCACAGGGAGCGTCACGCCAACTCGCCATCGTCCTCGTCGCGTCGATCGTCACCTACGGCATCGGAAGTCTTTTCGGAACCGCCATCAACTGATCGCGGCCCGCCGGCCCGACACTGCGACGTCGGTCAGCCGAGCCACCCGGCGATGCCGACGAAGGCGATGATCAGGACGAACAGGATGCCCAGCAGCGGTGCAAGGAACCGGAGGTACCGGTTGTACTCGACCTTGGCGAGGACCAGGCCGCCCATCACCACCGCCGACGTCGGGGTGAACAGGTTCATCCATCCCGATGCCGCCGTGTAGGCGGTGACGGCCAACGAACGGTCCACTCCGGCGAAATCCGACAGCGGTGCGAGGATCGGCATCGCCAGCGCGGCGTGACCGGAACTCGACGGCACCAGGAACGCGAGCGGAATGTTCAACACGAACAGCAGGCCGGCGAAGATCCCCGACGACGTGTTGGACACCGCCGACTCCAGCGAGTTCAGGACGGTGTCGGTGATCTGTGAGTTGTTCATGATGACCGTGACGCCGCGGGCCAACACGATGATCAGGCCGGCGGCGATGAAGTCGCCGGCACCGCGAGCGATCGTGTCCGTCAGTGACTTCTCGCCCATACGGGCGACCAGACCGATCACGATCGCCATGGCGATGAACAGCGCTGCCAGTTCGGGGAAGTACCAGTCGAGCTGCCACGAATACGACGCCGCATCGGTCCCGCCGACGATCTGCGCCCACGGAACGATCGCGAAGATCATGAACGCAAACGTGGAGGCCATCACCCACAGGACGTTCTTGCGTCGACGGGTGAGTTCTGGTGCGTCCGCACCTTCTCGGAGGTGCTCGTCGCTCGGGTCGAAACCCACGAACGAGTTGGCCGGATCGACAGCGACCCGACGGGCGTAGCGCACCACGTAGCCGATCGCGACAGCCGTGAGGGTGACGAACATGAGGAGCCGGAGCAGGATGCCGTCGCCGATCGAGATGCCTGCTGCGTCGGAGGCGACGCCTGTCGCGAACGGGTTGACCGTGGACGTCATCGTCCCGATCCCGGCGCCCACCACGATCACACCGACGGCAGTGAGCCGGTCGTATCCCAGGCGGATCATCAGGGGCACGACCAAGGCGTAGAACCCGAGCGTCTCCTCGGCCATCCCCTCGGTGGTTCCACCGACGGCGAACAGCACCATCAACACGATGATCAGTGCGACGCCGCTCCCGCCGAAACGCTCGCCGAGCCGACCGATGCCGGCGTCGATCGCCCCGGACTCGAGCGTCATCGTGATGAAGATGCCGATCGCGAGGACGAAGAGGAACACGCCGGCAGCGCCGAACAACTCTCCCGACTCGTACGGGCCGATGAATCCGGTGTCTGCCGACTGGACACCGAACAGACCGTTGATCGGAGCGAGGAAGAGTTCGTACAGACGGCCCGTGAACGACAGACCCGGATCTGCGGCGACATAACTGCCGGGCAGGGGACTTCCGGTTGTCGGATCGAGCTGGTACGTGCCCGTCGGCACGACGAAGGCGAGCAGCCACACCACGACCGTCACACCGAACAACACGGTGAACGCGCTCGGGAAGCGCCACTTCTGCGAGGTCGGCTCGGATGGATCCTCCGCCGCCTCCGCCCCCGTCTCCAACGTCTCGATGTCTGCCATGGCATGCCCCTTCCGATGTCTGTGACCGCGTGATCGACAGCATCGTCGTGTGGTTTGACCGGCCGGTGGCCGAGAGATCAACTGGCGGTCAACTCGACGGCCCGTCGCACGGACCCTCCGAGCGGATGCAATCGTGGGAAGGTGGAGCGCGGCACCGAGTACTCTCGATTCGTGAGTCGGGACCGCACCGCCACGACACGCGACCGGATCACCGGACGGCGTCGGAACCGGCTCTGCGAAGAACTGGCCGACGCCGGGATCGATCTGCCGTCCGCGGACGTCCTCCGGCGGAGTCTCGTCGAGGAGCTGGACTACGCGCGGTTTCCGCCGGTCCACGAGGGCGTTCTCCACACGTACGGCGCCGTCCTGGTCGATCGATCGACGGACGGCCTCGAACTCGACGGAGCCTTCGCGACGGCCGCAGTGACCGACGAGACGGTGCTCCGGCGTCTGGCCGATGGTCGCAACTCGTTCGTACTTCGCGACGGCGAGTCGATCGGGCTGCTCCTGCTCGATTCACCTCACGACCGTGAGGCCGAACTCGTGCGTCTCCGCGGCAGGAGCAATCATCGATCCACGACGATCGTCCAACGCCGCACCAACGGGAACGTCCGCGTGGTCGGCCCGGACGGGTTGTTCATCTGGGATGGCGCCCGCTGGTGGAAGAAGCCGTACGCCGCACCGTTCGCACGTGCGGTGCTGGACGTGGTGCCCGACGCACCCAGCGACATGCTCCACAGTCTCCTCGACTTCTGCGTGCACACGATGAGCCCGGCCGACGCCGGCGCCTGCCTGGTGTGGGCGCTGGACGCGGACACGCTGGACGACGTGGACGGTCTCAACCCGTCGCGGCCGCCGACCCCGATCCCGCACCTCTCCTTCGGGCAGCTCGCGAAGCGCGCAGCGATCCGCCAGCTCCTCGCACAGGTCGATGGTGCAGCGATACTCGACCGTGCCGGTCAGCTCATCGCGATCGAGGCGCACCTCCGGTCGTCGGCGCGGAGCCACGAGAACGTGGAGGCCGACCCCGGGCGCGGGACGCGCCACGCCGCCGCACGACGGTATTCGTTCGACCACCGGGCCCGGATCGTGTTCGTGATCTCCCGCGACGGGCCCGTCACCGTGTACTTCGCAGGCGAAGAGGTCGCGGCCATCCAGGTTCGAACACACGAGCACGACGCCCGGCCCGACATCGATCCCTGAAGGGCGACCGCGAGGCGGACCCGCCGACTTCTCGTCGCACGGTCTACGTCATCCATCGTCCGGGTCGGGCGGAACGTCATCGTCCGGGACGGAGTCGGGCGTCGCCGTCGCCGGCGCCGTCCCCGTTCCTGTCGTCGTCGGCCGACTCCTGGGCGAGTTCGTCGGCCAGTTCCTTCGGCCGCCCGTCGAGTTCGATGTCGATCTGACGGGCCAGCTTGCGCGCCACCTCGTCGCTGATCCGCCCCGAACGTGACGCATCGGACAACGCTCGCTTCTGCACCGCCGCCAGCCGCCTCGTCGACATCCGGATCTGACGGTTGCGCACCCCTTCCACGTTCCTGGTCAGCGCCGAGACTTCTGCCTCCTGGGTCTCGAGCCGTCGATCGAGGTCGTCGTGGAGTTCCTGGTGGAGCCGTGCGGTGATCTCACCGCTGCGCCGCATCGTCTCGAGTTCGGCCAGCGCAGCTCGGATGGCGAAGGTCTCGGCGAGATGCTCCTCGTACCGGTTCAGCTCGTCGGTCTGGGACGTCAGCCCGAGACGGTCGAGCAGAGCGCGGTAGGTGGCACCCTGGATCACGAGCGAGAAGAGCACCACCGCGAACACGACGGCCACTGCGTCCACTCCGGCGAACTGTTTCACCGGCAGGCCGAGAACCAGCGCGATCGGGATCGAACCCCGAAGCCCTCCCCAGAAGACGGCGGTCATCCACGACGTCGGCACCGGGGCGGTCGTCGATCGAGTGAACGGCCACAGCACGCCGTACGAGATGACCGCTCGGCTGATCAGCACACCCGCGATCGCGACGAGGGCCGCGACCAGGGTTCGACCGCGCAGCGCATCGATCTCGAACTCCAGACCGATGACGAGGAACAGCGCCGAGTTCGCGAGGAACGCCAGCACTTCCCAGAACTCCCGCAAGGTGACCTGCGACGACGCCGACATGGCCCGTCGGGTTCCGTAGTTCCCGATCAGCAGTCCGGATGCGACCACGGCGATCACGCCCGACCCACCGAGCCGATCGGCGAGGAGGTAGGCGCCGTATGCCGTGACGAGCGACAGCGTGATCTCGACGAGGTGATCGTCGAGCGTGGCCATCAGTCGCTGGGCGAGGAACCCGATCACCGCGCCGACACCGACACCGACCGCGGTCTCCAGACCGAATTCGCCGAGCGCGCCCTGGACGGTGACGGTGGCATCACCGAATGCGATCTCGACGGCGATGAGGTACGCGACGATGACGATCGCATCGTTGAAGATCGACTCCCCCTCCATCAGGGTCCGCAGGCCGGACACGACGCCGTTGTCCTTGAAGATGGCCAGCACGCTCACCGGGTCGGTGGCGGCCAGGATCACCGCGAAGATCACCGCATGTTCCGCCGTCATCCCGGGAACGACGACGAGGAACAGCGCGATGACCGAGGCCGACACGGCGGTCCCCACCACTGCCAGGGTCGCCACCTGACGCCATCGCAGCAGGAGGTCGCCGAGATCCATGTTGATCGCGCCCTCGAAGAGCAGCGGTGGGAGGAACACCAGGAGGATCAGGTCGCTGGTGAGATCGATCTCACCGAACGTCCCGCTGACGCCGAGGCCCAGCCCGACCAGCACCAGGGCGACCGTGTACGGCAGCCGCAGCCGGCTCACGACGATGCCCACGAGGGCAGCGACCAGCATCAATCCGACGATCAGGGTCTCGGTGACCTCGATGCCGCTGGCCTCGGGCTCGGCGGCGGCGAGGAGCGCGTGCATCCGCAGTACCCTACGAAGCTCCGGCCGTCGACGTGGCGCCGGTGCGGCGGTGCACGCCCATGTCCGACCGGACGTTCCTCAGTCGTCGGCGCCGATGTTCCCTGCGGCCTCCAACGTCGCCAACCTCCGGCCCAGTTCGTCGAGGGTGCGGAAGATGACGTCGACCTGCTCGAGTTGGTGTTGGATCATCCGACGCAGCGGCCGCGCACCGTAGACCGGGTCGAAGCCCTCCTCGGCGATGTGGTGCTGCGCCTCGGGTGTGAGCACGACATGGAGTTGGCGTTCGACGAGTCGGCTGCGCAGATCGTCGACCATCAAACCAACGATGAGTTCGATCTCGCCCATCATCAACGGCCTGAACAACACGATGTCGTCGAGCCGGTTGAGGAACTCGGGGCGGAAGTGACGCCGGAGTTCGCCCATCACGGCGACGCGGGCGCTCTCCTCGATCTCACCGGTCCCGGTGACGCCGTCGAGGAGGTGGGACGACCCGATGTTGGACGTCATGATGACGACGGTGTTGCGGAAGTCGACGGTTCGACCCTGGGCATCGGTCAGTCGCCCGTCGTCGAGGATCTGCAGGAACGTGTTGAACACGTCGGGGTGTGCCTTCTCGACCTCGTCGAACAGTACGACCGAGTAGGGCTTGCGACGCACGGCCTCGGTCAGTTGGCCGCCTTCGTCGTAACCGACGTAGCCGGGGGGTGCACCCACCAGGCGACTGACGGTGTGACGCTCCTGGTATTCGCTCATGTCGATCCGGATCAGGCTGTCCTCGGAGTCGAAGAGTGCTGAAGCGAGCGCTTTTGCGAGTTCGGTCTTGCCGACGCCGGTCGGGCCCAGGAAGACGAAGCTACCGATCGGGCGTCGCGGGTCCTTCACACCGGACCGAGCACGGATCACTGCGTCGGCGACGAGTTGTACTGCCTCGTCCTGACCCACGACGCGCTCGTGCAGGATCTCGTCGAGCCGCAACAGTTTGCTGCGCTCACCCTCCATCAGCCGACTGACCGGGATCCCGGTCCAGCGCGCGACGATCTGGGAGATCTCGTCGTCGGTCACCTCCTCGCGCAGCAGTCGGCCGGTCCCCTGCTTCTCCTGCAGTCGTTCCTCCTCGGCGACGAGACGCTGCTCCAACTGCGGGAGCCGCCCGTGGCGGAGCTGCGCTGCAGCGTTGAGGTCGTACTCGCGCTCGGCCCGTTCGGCTTCCAGTCGCACGTGCTCGAGTTCCTCACGCAACACCTGCACCTTGCGGATCGCCTGTCGCTCCGATTCCCACTGTGCGTGCATCGAGTCGGTCTCACCGCGCTGGTCGGCGACCTGCTCGAATCCGCTGCACCGACCCGTCTTGCGGCCGGCAGGACGCTGAGGTGCTCGGAGTATCCGATGATGTTGCTGAGGAACTGTTCGCTGCTGTACTGACCCGTTGCGGTACACGCGACGAACTCGTAGTAGCGGGTGAACCCTTCCGCGAACCACAGTCCCTCGGTGAAGCTCCCGTACCCCAACGCCCGGTCGAGGTCGCCGAGCGTGTCGACCAGGATCTCCGTGCTCGGGTAGATCCACGCTCCGTCGACATGCTCGGCTCCCGAGGGGTGGTGGATCGTCCCCTCCCACTCGGGCGGTACGACGTAGGTGACGCAGACCTCGCCCAGGTGCGTGGCGCACGACAGGTAGCGCGTCCCGAGCAACACCGCGAACGAAGTGTCGACGATGCCGGCCTGTTCACCCAGCGACGGATCGAAGGCAGCGATCGTGTACGAGATGACGACGTCCCCGACCACGTCGAACACGTCGAATCCCTGCCAACCGTGGCGACACACCCGGAGTAGCGAGCCGGTCGAGGCATCGAACGCCGTCAGGGAGTGGATCGCACGGGCGAACGGCGCGAATTCGTAGCTTCCGGGCACCCACGTCGGCGTCTCGACCCGCAGCACGCCGTCCCGGGACAGGGCGGCGTCGAACGTGGCCGTCACACGGAGTTGCAAGCGCTGCGGATCGACGGTGACGTGGTGGTCGACCATCGCGCCGTTCATGTCGGTGACGCCGACGGAGACGTCGCGGTGGTGATCCGTGTGCCGGAGCGGCCCGCGACGACGTCGTCGATCTCGTCGAGCGCTCCGATCACGGCGACCTTGCCGGTACTGCGCACGAAGTGACAGGCAGCGTCGACCTTGGGACCCATCGACCCGTCGGCGAAGTGTTCGCGCCCAAGATCGTCGACCGTCACCTCGTGCAGAGGTCGTGCCTCCGGCGTTCCGTATCCGGCGATCACGGTCGGCACATCGGTCAGGATCACGAGCAGGTCGGCGTGCAGGGTGACCGCGAGCAGCGCAGCCACGTGGTCCTTGTCG
>JBBSOH010000131.1:0-10233 GCA_038259945.1 Acidimicrobiales bacterium | reverse complement strand
CTTCGCCGCCGGCGACGTCGTCTCCAACGCCGTCTTCGTCAAGACCGGTGACCTCTCGCAGTCCGGCACGCGGTCCATCTGCGTGTACACGTCAGCGAACACCGACATCGCCGTCGACGCCGTCGCCTACACCGTCGACACCTGACCGCACTCCGCCGGCCCGGGCGTGGTCATCTAGATTGCGGTCCGTGAGCAACGCCGACTGTGTGATCGCCATCGACGCCGGAACCACCGGGGTGCGGAGCCGTGCCGTCTTCACCGGCGACGACCCGACCGTGGCCGCCTACCGGGAGTTCACGCAGCACTACCCACAGCCAGGTTGGGTGGAGCACGACGCCGAGGAGATCTGGGCCGCGGTCGTGGAGACGCTCAACGAGGTCGTCGACGCGGTCGGACCCGACCGGATCGCTGCGATCGGCATCACCAACCAGCGCGAAACCGTGGTGGCATGGTCGCGTTCCACCGGTGAGCCGCACGGCAACGCCATCGTGTGGCAGGATCGCCGCACCGCTCACGTGTGCGACGAACTCGCCACCGACGGCCACCTCGACATGGTCCGCGAACGGACCGGTCTCGTCCTCGACCCGTACTTCTCCGGCACCAAGTTCGCCTGGATGATCGAGAATCGAGAGATCGCCACCGATGATGCCGATCTCGCTCTCGGCACGATCGACGCCTGGCTGATCTGGAACCTCACGGGCGGACAGGTCTTCGCCACCGACGTCACCAACGCGAGCCGCACGATGCTGTGCGACATCCGCAGTCGCACGTGGGACCCCGAGCTGTGCGACCTGCTCGGCGTGCCGATCGATGCACTCCCCGAGATCGTGCCGTCGAGCGGACGAATCGGCGTCACCTCCGAGAAGTGCGGTGTTCCTGCCGGCATCCCGATCAGTGGTGTGGCCGGCGACCAGCAGGCCGCGCTCTTCGGACAGGCGTGCGTCGAACCCGGCATGGCCAAGAACACGTACGGCACGGGCTCGTTCGTTCTGCTCAACGTCGGCGAGGAGTGCCCTGCGCCGACCGAGGGGATGCTCACGACCGTGGCGTGGACGCTCGCCGACGGCACCACGCACTATGCCCTGGAAGGCGCGATCTTCGCCACGGGCGCTGCCATCCAGTGGCTCCGCGACGGCATCGAGATCATCGACGACGCCGCCGAGACCGGGCCACTCGCCGAGTCGGTGTCCGACACCGGCGGCGTCTACGTCGTCCCGGCGTTCGCCGGCCTCGGCTCGCCGTACTGGGACCCGTACGCACGTGGAACGATCGTCGGGATCACCCGTGGAACCGGTCGCGCCGAGTTGACACGAGCGACCGTCGAGTCGATGGCGTATCAGGTGCGTGACGTGATCGATGCGATGGTGGAGGCGAGCGGCACGCCGATCGTCGACCTGCGAGTCGACGGTGGCGCCGCCGTGATGGATCTGCTGTGCCAACTCCAGGCCGACCAACTCGGCGTGTCGGTACTGCGCCCGGTCGAGCAGGAGACCACGGCGCTCGGCGCAGCCTTCCTCGCCGGCCTCGCCGAAGGCGTGTGGGCGTCCACCGACGACATCGCCGCAGCCTGGACCCTCGACGCACGGTTCGACCCCACCGACGACCGCACCGCCCCCGATGCGCTGCACGCCCAGTGGCTCCGCGCCGTCGACCGCTCCCGAGCCTGGGAATCCTGATCCACGTCGCCACGATCCCACCATCCGGTGTCTGACACCGTGTGGTTCAGTCGTCCAGGTTGTCCGCCAGATCGCCTACCTGACACCAATCCTCGGCATGCCGAGCCGGAGTCAGATCGTCGTCTCGCACGGCGCGACGAGCCGAGCGGCCTTCCGGCCGTGAGCAGCGATGTCGGAACGCAGCGAGACGGCGATCTGGCCCGGCTCGGTCAGACGAGGGCGTCGGCGAGGCGAGCGAGGAGGCTCAACCGGACGCGTTCGCGTTCGTGGATCACGTGCCCGCTGCGCCCAGCGGCGACCGTGAGTCCGGCGGTGACGAGGTGTGCCCACGCCAGATCGCCGGGCAACGTCTCGTCGACCTCGCTCAGGTGCCCGCTCCCCGCCAGGAAGGCGAACAGCCACCCGACATCGGGTGACTCGCCGACCTGAGCGATGATCTCCTCGTCGTAGAGCACCACGGCCCAGTCCGCTTCGATCAGTCGCTGAACGGCACTGCACAGCACGTCGAGGCGCTCGTCGGCATCGGCTTCGGCCATCGCTGCGCCAGCTGCCAGGGCCGCCAGGTTCGGATCGACACGATCCGCTTCGACGATGCGTACGTCCTCGACCGACACGCCGTCGACGGCGTCGATCTCTGCGGTCAGCAGCCCGATCAGGTCCTCGTCGGGAAGCGACACCGTCAATTCGTCGATGACGCGATCGGCACCCTGCTCGAGGATTTCGATGCCGAGCACGTCTCCGCGAACGGCACCGATGCGACTTGCCACCTGTCCGAGCGCGCCCGGTCGATCGGGCATCCAGACGCGTACGACAACGGTGGTGGTTTTCATCAAGTGGGGAAGCTACCGACGCGAGATTTCGACGGTGTGTCAGCCGAGTTTCGGCAGTCCGCGCTTCAGGTTGCGCACGGCCTGGTTGATCCGCATCTCGTTCTCGATCAGCCCGAACCGCACGAAGCCTTCGCCACCGGGGCCGAACCCCACACCGGGAGACAGCGCCACGTCGGCCTCGCGCACCACGTGTGAACAGAACTCGACCGAACTCATCTCGGCGTACGGCTCCGGCACCGGACCCCAACAGAACATCGAGCCACCCGGCTTGGGCATGTCCCATCCGATCCTCTGGAGGCCGTCGACGAGCGTGTCGCAGCGCGACTCGTAGATCTCGCGCACCTGGTCCGGGAACTCCGGGGCCTGGTTCAGGGTGACCGTCGCCGCGATCTGGACGGGCTGGAACATGCCGTAGTCGAGGTAGCTCTTCAGCTTCACGAGCGCCTGGACGACATCGCGGTTGCCGAGCAGGAAGGCAGATCGCCAGCCGGCCATCTGGAACGACTTGGTCATGGAGTACAACTCGACCGCACATTCCATGGCTCCCTCGGCCTGGAGGATGCTGGGCGGTTGGTGACCATTGAAGCCGATGTCGGCATAGGCGAAGTCGTTCACCACGATCATGTCGCGCTCGCGGCAGAAGTCGACGACCTGCTGCATGAAGTCCAGGTCGACGATCGCGCCGGTCGGGTTGTGCGGGAACGAGATCACGAGCACGCGCGGCTTGGGCCAGCCCACGTCGTACGCCGTGTGCAGGCTCTCCATGAAGTCCTCGGTGAATGTCTCACGGTCCGACGGGTCGGCGAGGAACTTCATCGGTACCTGACGCAGGTCGGCGCCGGCGAACAGCGGACCGTAGATGTGGATCGGGTAGCTCGGGGTGGGCACGATCGCCGCATCGCCGCGTTCGAGGAGCACCCACATCAGGTGACTGAAGCCTTCCTTCGCACCGATCACGTTCGTGATCTCCCACTCGGTGTCGAGGTCGACGTCCCACTTGTTCTTGTAGTACCCGGCGATTGCCTCGCGCAGCTTCGGGAGGCCGCGACTCAGCGAGTACTTGTGGTTGCGTGGGTTGCGTGCCGCTTCGGCGAGCTTCTCGACGGCGATGTCGGGTGACGGCATGTCCGGGTTGCCGAAGCCGAGGTCGATCACGTCGTTGCCCTGCCGGCGGGCCTCGATCTTGAGGTTGTTGATGATCGAGAAGACGTACGGGGGCAGATTCTCGATGCGACGGAACTCCATGGAACCGACGATAGCCCCGGTGCCCGTCCTCGACCCGGAACGGATTCGGACTATCAGATCCCCGGGAGCAACGCCGCGCCGACCGCTCCGGCCAGCGGCCCCCACCGGGCGAACTCGATGCGCGGCAGTGGCCGCAGGTGCGGTTGATAGAGCAGCTCGCCGTACCACCGCACGATCGGCTCCAGGTACAGGTCCGCACCAGCGGCGAGGCCTCCCCCCAGGACGAACATCGCCGGATCGAGCGCGTTCGTGAGGTTCGACAACCCCAGAGCGACCCACCGCCCGAAGTCGTCGATGACCGCGATCGCGTCGTCGTCACCGTCGAGGGCGGCCGCCTGGACGTGCTCGCCACGTACGTTCTGCGGATCACCGCCGGCGTGTTCGACCACGGCCCGCAACCGTCCGCCGGTCGCCGCCTCGCGAGCCAGCATGGCGAGGCCCGAACCGGACGCATATCGCTCCCAGCATCCCCGCCGCCCGCACGGGCACCGTGGACCGTCGGGGTGGACGACCATGTGGCCGAACTCCCCGGCGAAACCGTTCACTCCGCGCTGCAACTCACCGTTCGACACCAGCCCGCCGCCGATTCCGGTTCCGAGGGTCACGAGGACCATGTTCTCGGTGCCGACGGCTGCTCCCAGTTGCCACTCAGCGACCGTGGCGCACGTGGCGTCGTTGTCGACCGACACCGCATGCCCGAGGCGCTCGGCGAGAAGACGCCCGATCTCGAAATCGGCCACGCCGTCGAGGTTCGGCGCCGCACGCAACACGCCTCCACGGGTCACGAGACCGGGAACCCCGATGCCCAGACTGCCGTCGACACCGAGCGACTGCGCCAGTTCCACCAGCGTGTCGACGAGAGGGTCGAGGCTGTGGTCTCCTCGAGGGGTGGCACGCCGATCCTCGGCGACCACGACGCCCGACTCGTCGATCGCTACGCCCAGCGCCTTCGTGCCACCGACGTCGATCCCGACACGCAACGTCATGTACACGACCTCATCCCGTGCGACCTCGTGCGAGGGCAGTCAACGGCACCAGCGAGCGGCCATCGTCGGTTGCGTCAGGCTTCGGCGCGGACTTTGAGTTCGCGCACGGTGTTGAGGATGCGGACCTCGGCTCGGCGCTTGACGAATCCGGGGAGCGGGACGACGAGATCGATCGCGAGGTCGTAGCGCACCTCGGTCTTGCCGTCGGCGGTCGGGATGAACGTGAACGCACCGTCGATCGAGCGCTGGATGTCGCCGCGGATCATCGACCAGCCGAGGAGCCTGGGGTCGTCGCCGTACCGGTACTGCAGCGTGTAGTGGGTGCTGCGGCCGAGCGCCGAGGCGCGGAACTCGACTTCGCTCGGCCGACCTTCGTCGTCGGTCTGGTGGATCGTGACGTCCTTGATGTCGCGAGCCCACTCGGGGTATCGCGGCAGGTCGACGGCAACGCTCCACACCTCGTCGGGTGTGGCATCGATGGTGATGATCTCGGTTGCGGTCTCAGCCATGGAAGCTCATTCTTGTCGAAGGGGATCCGTACGCTCACGATAGTCGCCGTGGAAGGCGGCCCACAGTCCGTTCAGCCCGAAACCGAAGAGTGGGACGAGCACACCGAGCGCAAGCGACGTTCCCGGGCTTCCGTCGGGCGCGTTCGCTCGGCCGATGGCCGTGGCCAGCCCGACCGCGAACTGCACCGCCAGCGCAGCGAGCATCGGCCGGCGAACCGACGGCGGGATGGCGTCACCGAGCAGCAGGTACAACTGCGTCACTGCGACCATCTCGGTGCGGCTGCGCTGGACTGCGTTCCAGAACGACCAGGCGAAGGCGACGATGCCGGCGAAGAACAGCACCAGTGCGACGGCGGCGGCGACGGCGCGCTCCGTGGCTCCGTAGGTGACCGCAGCGCCGACCGCGCTCAGGACGAACAGCAGTGTCCCGAGCAGGTTCGCCTGCACGATCACCGACCCCGCAGACTCGCTCGGCGGCCTCACGAGCCCAACCCCCGCAGCCGGGACGTGGGCGCCACCCTCGACGCGGTGGCGATCACGAGTAGACCTCCAGGGTCTCGCCGAGACGGCGGGCCAGTACGTCGTACGCGAAGTCGGTCTCCACCCGCTCACGCGACCGCTTCCCCATCGATCCCCGCAGCTCGTCGTCGTCGAGGAGGCGGGCGAAAGCGTCGGCGACGGCCTGGGTGTCCTCGGGGTCGTCGATCACGAGACCGGTCTCGCCGTGCGCCACGGCTTCTGCCGCTCCTCCGGAGTCGCCTGCGACCTGGGGGACCCCGCATGCCGCGGCCTCGATGAACACGATTCCGAACCCCTCCTGCTCCAGCCCGCCCCACCGGTTGCGGCAGAGCATCGTGTAGAGGTCGCCGCAACCGTAGAACCGCGGCATGTCGTCGTGCTCGATGCGACCCATGAACCGGACCGGGGCGTCGAGTTCGGTGGCGAGGCGCCGCAGCCGATCGGTGTCGCGGCCGCCGCCGCCGATGGCGAGCACGAGGTCGGGGCGCTTGTGCTTGAGTCGGTTCACTGCTCGGATCGCCGTGTCGAAGCCTTTTCGTGGGACGTGTCGGGAGATGGCCACGATCACCTCGGCATCGACCGGGAGGCCGAAGTGCTCGCGTGCGGCGACGCGTTCCGCATCGCTCAGCACGGTGAATCGTTCGGGGTCCACGCCGCACGGCACGACGGTGGTCGGCAGCGGGCGACCGGCCGCCTGTTCGGCCTCGGCCGCCGGGTACCCACCGGCGGCGATGATGTGTCGAGCGCGGGTGAGCGTGTACGACAGCGCCTGCTTGGACAGCGGCAGCCGCCCCGGCACCGTGACCTCGGCGCCATGGAGAACCAGGTCGTACGGCAACTTCAGCGACGGTCCGACGAGCCCGAGCGGCACCGCAGGGTCGAGCACGACGAGGTCGGCACCGAAATCGTCGGCGAGATCGTTGATTCGCTTGACCATCCACGGGTGTGGCAGCAGGACCGGTTCAGGGGTGCGCTCGATCCGGTACGCCTCGCCCGCATCGAACTCGGCGGTTCCTGCGTACGGGCTGGTGAGCACAGCGAAACGGTCCGGCGGCAGCCGCCGCCACCATTCCCAGAGCAGCGACTGGATGCCGCCGATCTTGGGTGGATAGTCGTTGGTGACGAGGAGATGCTTCATCGGGACGATCAGGCGGCGTGGGTGGGGCGGTTCAGGTGTGTCGGGTGGCGATGCGATCCGCCGCCCAGGCGGCGTGCTCGGCGAGAATCGGATCCGGATCGGCACGGTACCGGTCGAGCGTCGCCCGGACACGTCGCCCGTCTGCGTCCGTGTTCGGGCCGGCCACGTTGCCGATCACGATCAGCGCATTGCGGCGCAGCCACCGCATCTCCCGTCCGGCGATCCACCACCAGCCGTACTGCGCCTCGATGGTCTCGTCGTCCGCATCGAGCAGGTCGAGCACGTCGACGTGACTCTGCACGTCCTGGTCGACGCCCACCTCCACGGTGTTGCGGTTCGTGTCGCGTCGGCCGAGCCGTACGGTGATCGGGCAGACGTCCTGGCAGTCGTCGCACCCGTAGATCCGGTCCCCCACCGCTGCGCGGAACGCCGGGTCGATCGGACCCGGCTTCTGGAGGATCCAACTGAGGCAGCGGGCTCCGTCGATCACCCCGGGAGCGATGATCGCCTGGGTCGGGCAGTCGTCGATGCAGCGCATGCACGAGCCACATCCGTCGGGCGCAGGGCGTTCTGCAGGCGCATACACGGCGTTCGTAACGATGCATCCGAGCACGAAGAAGCTCCCCGCTCCGGGAAGCAGGAGGTTCGCGTTCTTGCCGAACCAGCCCAGGCCGGCGCCATGAGCGACGGCCCGATCCACGATCGAGTTGTCGTCGGCGAACACCTGCGCCCGGTGACCGTGTCGCTTCAATTCCTCAGCGACCGCTCGAAGCGCGATGCGCAGCGGCTCGTAGTGATCGACCCACGCGTAGCGACCCACCCGAGCCTGAACGCCGTCCGTCGGCGGCGCAGGGTCCTCACGGAGCAGGTACGGACGGGCGGCAACGATCACCGATTGCGCATCGGGCACTGCGCGTCGTGGGTCGGTCGACCGATCGGGATTGCGGTACGTGAACTGCATCCCGTCGTTCAGCCCTGCGTCCTTGCGTTCGTGCAGGATCTGCCGGGTCGTCTCCAGCACGTCGGCGTCGGTGACTCCGACGTGGTGGACGTCGTGCTCGGCGAGCATCGCTCGGATCTGCTCGATCGTCGGCACGGTTCAGAGCCGGTCCGACGGCACACACGTGCGGGCATCGGCTTCGGTCACGTCGCTGCCGATGTCGATGGTGATGTCGAGGTCGTTCGCTCCTTCGCTCACCACACCCGACGCCGAGGTGATGTCCCCGTTGCGGATGATGAACGCCGGAGCCGCCGTGCGCATCTCCGAGCCGCCGCGGTCGACGAACACGATCTCGCCCAGTTCACCGCCTGGTTGCAGGATCTCGAAGCGTGCGCCCTCGGATGTGAGGCCCACGATCGGCGTGGTGGTTCCGCTGGTCCGGTCCACACAGACGTCGAGGATGATCCGGGTGTGCGTCTCGGTGAACTGGCCCGGTTCGTTCGTGACGAGGCGATCGCCGCACTGCTCACCGGTGTCGGTCGCCGGGTTGACGATCACCTCGAATCGCTCGCCGTCGATGTCGTCGAAGGTCGCGGCGAACGCTCCGGCGTCACCGATCTCGTCGAGTTCGACGAACGCCGAGTCGTCGAGCAACTGTGCCCGCTCCGACTCCCCGTCGAAGATCCGGTCGATCAGCATCCGTTCGCCATCGGAGCCGAAGAAGAAGTAGCTGGACACCTGGTAATCGGTGTTGGACGGGTCGAACGGCAACTGCACCTCGCACCGAGCTTCGATCCGTGTGTCCATGCCGTCGAACAGCAGCGTGCCGACGGCAGGGAGGTCTTCGAGGCGAGGATCCACCGTGACGGGAACGTCGACGTCCGTGGCCGGCGCAGCTTGCGTCGGGTTCGATGCTCCGGGCTCACCGCCGTCGGCGGTGTTCACGTCGGAGACGACCACCGACGCCGACGAAGACGCCGCACCCTGTTCGGCCGCCAGGCGATCCGACGCACGGTCCTGGTTGATGGTGGCCAGCAACCCGATGAAGAACACGGCCACGGCGCACAGACCCGGGACGAACCACCAGGGAGTCTGATCACCGGGCCGTTCGATCTCGCCGGTCAGCCCCGTCGATTCCGTCGGGAACGCCAGCAGCGGATCGACGCCGGCCCGTCCGGTCGGTACGGTCGGCTCGTCCGCATCGGCGTGGGCCATGATCGCCCATCGTACGACGCCGGGTCAGGCGAGCTGCGGAATGGCTCCCGATTCGAACTCGGAGTACGCGACGAACTGCGGGACCTCGTCGAGCAGGCCCGCCTTCTCGAACAGCTCGACCACGCGGGCTGTTTCGCTCACGATCGGCACCCGCTGCGGGTTCGGCAGGAACCGGATCGGCCCGGCGTCGTTGGCGAGCAGGTGGTGGACCACACAGTCACCACACGCCGTGGTGTTGGCCGCCACGCAGGTGCTGCAATCGAGGGCGAAGTCGATGTCGTTCGTCATGCAGACCATTCAAGCGAAGGGGTACTCCAGGGTTTCCCGGAACCCCCGCTACTCGGCTTCGAGGAACTCGCGGAGGCGCTGGCTGCGCTGCGGATGACGCAACTTGGCGAGGGTCTTGGCCTCGATCTGGCGGATCCGTTCGCGGGTCACACCGAACTCCTTGCCGACCTCTTCGAGCGTGCGCGCCTGACCACCGTCGAGGCCGAAGCGGAGCCGCACGATGTCCTGCTCACGCTCGGACAGTTCGCCGAGCACTTCGCCCACGGCATTCGACAGCATTGCCTTGGTGGCAGCATCCGCCGGGCTGTCGGCCGATTCGTCCTGGATGAAGTCACCGAGGTTCGACTCGTCCTCCTCGCCCACCGGCGAATCCAGCGACAGCGGATCCTGGGAGTACCGGAGCAGCTCGCGGACCTTGTCCGGCTCCAACTGCACACGCTGGGCGAGTTCGTCGATGGTGGGCTCGCGTTCGAGTTCCTGATGCATCGGCCGCTTCGCACGGGTGACCCGGTTCATGTGCTCGACCATGTGAACCGGGATGCGGATCGTGCGAGCCTGATCGGCAATCGACCGGGTGATCGCCTGACGGATCCACCAGGTCGCATACGTCGAGAACTTGAAACCCTTGGTGTGGTCGAACTTGTCGACGGCGCGCATGAGCCCGAGGTTGCCCTCCTGGATCAGGTCGAGCAGCAGCATCCCCCGACCGACGTACCGCTTGGCGATCGACACCACGAGCCGAAGGTTGGCCTGGATGAGGTCACTCTTGGCCTCGTCGCCGTCCCGGGAGATGGCCTGGAGCCGGCGCCTCTCGTTGAAGTCGAGCGTGGCGAGCTCACCCGCCGCATCCAGGTCGGCCAGCTTGACGCCGGCCTCGGTCCCGGCCT
>JBBSOH010000130.1:0-10262 GCA_038259945.1 Acidimicrobiales bacterium | reverse complement strand
TGCAGGCTGACCGGGATGCCGGCCTGGGATGCCACCGACCCCAACTGAGCGACGGCGCGTCCCGATCCACGTGCCACGGCGAGCGCAAGGCGCGGGTCGCTGAACAGGGCGTGCCCCGCGCTGCGCGCTGGGGAGTCGACGAGTTGGACCGCTCCGACCGGGAGCCCGGCGTCGGTCAGCGCCGGCACCAGTGCGTGTTCGACGATGGCACGGGCGGTTCCCAGCGCGTCGGACCCGATGCGGAACACGACGGCGTTGCCGCTGCGCAGGACCCCGCAGGCATCGGCGAAGACGTTCGGGCGCCCCTCGAACACGAATGCCACGACGCCGAGCGGCGCCCGTCGTGCGTCGAGTCGCCAACCATCGTGTTCGACCGACTCGACGAGACCGTCACGAGCCGATGCGGCGCGTTCCCACACACCGAGCCCGTCGATCATGTCCCGACGCATCTGCGGCGTCAGTTCGAGGCGGGTCGTCGATCGCCCGTTGGCCTGTGCTGCGACCACGTCGTCGTGGTTGGCCGCGGCGATCGGAGCGAAGGTGGCATCGTCGGCCAGACGCAGTGCGAAGCCTGCGAAGAAGGCCGAGATCTGCTGGTCGGTGCACTGCGCCAGGTCGCCGAAGCCGACGAGGGCCTCGCTCACGGCCGCCTCGACGATGGCGTGTTCGGAGGCGGGAACATGGAGGAGATCGCCCGTGTCCTGGACCACGACGAGGCGGTCGCCGGGAACGAACGCAGCAGCGAGGTCCGCCGGGACGGTCGTGACGAGGTTGCCACCGAAGACGATCGGCTGGCCGGCGGTGAGCGATTCGAGTGTGGAGTGGGTCACGCGCTTCCCGATGGGTTCACGCTCAGGTCGAGTCCGTCGAGTTCGGTCAACTCGTCGATCCGGACGGGGAGCCCGGTCTCGATCGAGCGGTGGGCCGCGAATCCGATCGCAGCGGAGAGCACGCCATCGCGCAGCGTCACCGCCTCGATGCGACCCCGACGGATCGCCTCGACGAAGTCGACGTGTTCGAGGTAGCTCGCGCCGTGATGCAACCCCACGTGCTTGACGTCGGTGGCCTTCACGTTCTCCTCGGTCACGACGTTGATGCCGCTGACGATGTCGTCGGTGCGCCGACCCACCCGGATCAGACTCTCGGTGTCCAGTGCCTCGAGCTTGCCCCTGTCGCCCACGACGCTGATCTCACGCTCGTTCTTGCTCGCCTCGGCGAACATGCACAGGTCGAGCATGCCGCGGGCGCCGTTGTCGAACTCGACGATCACGTAGGCGTTGTCCAGGATGTCGGGAGTCTCACCGTCGTACGACTCGTCGAGATGGTTCACATCCTGGGCTCCCGACGCCATCACCCGCACGGGGTTCGCCCCGGTCATGGTGATCATCAGGTCGAAGAAGTGGCAGCACTTCTCCACCAGCGTGCCTCCGGTGTTGCGACTGAAGCGGTTCCAGTTGTCGACCTTCACCAGGAACGGGAAGCGGTGCTCACGGATGGCCACCATCCGTACCCGGCCGATCGTGCCTGCCTCCAGTTCGCTCATCAGGCGACGGATCGGTGGCATGTACCGGTACTCGAGCCCCATCCACACGACGCGGTCTGGGAAGCGCTCCCGGCTCGCGTCGGCGGCCTCGACCACGGTCCGGCAATCCTCCAGCGTCGTGCACAGCGGCTTCTCGACGAGCACGTGAACCGGGCGCTCGAGCACGTCGAGCAGCACCTTCATGTGGGTGTGGTTCGGTGATGCGACCACGACGGCGTCGACGAGTCCGGAGTCGAGCAGAGCGACGTGGTCGTCGAACACTGCGACCTCCGCCGGTGAGACCGGACCGTCGGCATCCTTGCCGACGAGGCCGTGCTGATACGGCTTCTGGTCGAACCACGTGCGCACGGCGATCCGTGCCCACTCCTGGGACTCGGGATTCGGATCCGAGACGGCGGTCACCTCGGCGCCTTCGATCGCCATGATGTTCTGGATGTGCTCGACGCCCATCATCCCGGTGCCGATGACGCCGTACCGGATCGTCGCGGGACGGTTCGACGTGGGCTCGATCTGGTCGGACATGGTGGCCAAGCGTACGCTGGCCGCCGTGTCAACGAACGACGATCGGCTCTACTTCCGCCAACTCCTGTCCGGCAAGGACTTCGCCGTCGGCGACCCGCTGGCCACGCAGATGGTGAACTTCGTGTACGCCATCGGCGACCGCTCCACCGGCGAGTGCGTCGTGGTCGACCCCGCCTATGCCGTGAACGAGATCGTCGACGTGCTCGAAGCCGACGACATGACGGTGACTGGTGTCCTCGCGACGCACTACCACCCCGATCACGTCGGCGGTTCGATGATGGGTCACGACATCGAAGGCATCGCCACCTTGCTCGGACGCGTGGACTGCCCGATCCACATCCAGTCCGAGGAGTCCGAGTGGGTGCGCAAGACCACGCACGTGTCCGAGAAGCACCTCGTCAGCCACGACTCCGGTGACGTGTTGAGCGTCGGCGGCATCGACATCACGCTGCTGCACACACCGGGCCACACCCCGGGCAGCCAGTGCTTCCTGGTGGACGGACGCCTCGTCGCCGGCGACACGCTGTTCCTGGAGGGGTGCGGTCGTACCGACCTGCCCGGATCGAACCCGGCGCAGATGGGAGAGAGCCTTCGTCGCCTCGCTCAGGTCCCCGATGACACGATCCTGTTCCCCGGGCACCGGTATTCCGTCGCATCGAGCGCGTCGATGGAAACGGTGAAGCAGATCAACTTCGTGTTCGACCAACTCTGACCCGCAGGGCCAGGTCGGGTCAGCAGTCGTCTTTACCGGGGATGACGATCGTCAGTCCGGGGTAGAAGGCGCTGTAGCCGTTCGTGCCGGTGTTCGCTGCGTCCATCGCCTCGACGGTCACGTCGAACTTCTCGGCGACTCGGAATCGGCTCGTGTCACCCGCTTCGATCACGTAGCTGCCGGGGTCGCAGTTGTCACCGACCTCGGGGATCGCCTCGCCGGTGCTTCCGGGCACGCTGCCGGTGGCCGGCGTCTCGGTGTCGCCTGCGGCGGGGGTGGCAGCGGGTGTGGCCGACGGCGCCGTGCCGCCGGCCGGGATCTTGATGATCGTG
Organism: Acidimicrobiales bacterium; assembly: GCA_038259945.1. Taxonomy (GTDB): domain Bacteria; phylum Actinomycetota; class Acidimicrobiia; order Acidimicrobiales; family Ilumatobacteraceae; genus Ilumatobacter_A. The sequence goes on along the minus strand of JBBSOH010000130.1, from coordinate 7,153 downwards.
CCGGGGAAGGGGAACTCCCTGCCGGCGTCGGACCAGCCGTTGACGGCCTCGAGGTCCTCGATCGACACACCGAAGTCGTTGGCGACCTTCAACCCGTAGTCACCCGCTTGGACCTCGTAGTCCTGGACGGCTGTCGGGTCGACGGTCGTGGCCGTCGGGTCGGCGGCCTCTGACGCGACGGTGGCAGGGGGCAACGTCGCATAACTCGTCGCTCCCGCCTCGAGGGTGAGCACCGGCAACGACGCGGCGTCGCCGTCGCTTCCGCCGCACGCACTCAACGCGAGCCCGGCCGCCAACAGCGGGGCCAGACCCGCCGAGATCCGGTGAGAAGTACTCGTACGCATGGTGCCGATCCTACGACGTGCAGTCGCGCGAGGTGTGGCACCCGAACGTGCTGTCGATCACGCCTGGCGACGTGACCGTGGACTCACATCAGTGGGCGGGCCGTGGGCAGGATCGGCACCGGCAGGCGGGTCTCGCCCATCAGGTACTCGTCGACCCCGGCAGCGGCGGCTCGACCTTCGGCGATCGCCCACACGATGAGGCTCTGTCCGCGACCCATGTCGCCGGCCACGAACACACCGGACTGGTTGGTCATGTAGTCGTCGCGGCGGGCCACGTTGCCGCGCTCGTCGTAGTCCAACTCCATCTCGTCGAGCCAGGAGCCCTTCTCGGGTCCGACGAAGCCCATGGCGAGGAACACGAAGTCGGCCGGAATCTCGCGATCGGTTCCTTCGACCTTCGTGAAGCGGCCGTCGACCATCTCCACTTCGTGGAGGCGCAGCGCCCGCACGTTGCCGTTGCCGTCGTCGATGAACTCTTCGGTGTTCACCGAGTAGAGGCGTTCGCCGCCTTCCTCGTGTGCCGAGGTGACCTTGTAGACCATGGCGAACTGGGGCCACGGGTTGCGCTGTGCGGCACGATGCTCGGGCGGCATCGGCATGATCTCCAACTGCGTCACGGACGCAGCGCCCTGGCGATGAGCGGTGCCGAGGCAGTCGGCACCGGTGTCGCCGCCACCGATGATCACGACGTGCTTGTCGTTCACGTCGATCGGGCTCTGGTCGATGTCACCGAGTTGCACGCGGTTGGACGGCGGCAGGTACTCCATGGCCTGGAAGATCCCGTTCAGCTCGCGGCCGGGGATCGGCAGGTCACGCCACTGGGTCGACCCGCAGGCCAGCACGATGGCGTCGTGTGACGCTCGCAGCACCTCCATGTCGACGGTCTCGCCCACACCGGCGTTGGTGCGGAACTCGGTGCCCTCTGCCTCCATCTGAGCGAGGCGGCGGTCGATGTGACGCTTCTCCATCTTGAACTCGGGGATGCCGTAGCGCAGGAGCCCACCGATGCGGTCGGAGCGCTCGAGCACCACGACCTCGTGTCCGGCGCGCGTGAGTTGCTGCGCGGCGGCCAGGCCGGCCGGACCCGACCCGATGACCGCGATCTTCTTGCCGGTGCGGACCGACGGCTTGTGCGGCTCCACCCATCCCTCGGCGAAGGCTCGATCGATGATCTCGACCTCGACCCGCTTGATCGCCACCGGGTCCTGGTTGATCCCGAGCACGCACGCCGACTCACACGGGGCAGGGCACAGCCGCCCGGTGAACTCGGGGAAGTTGTTCGTGGCGTGCAGTCGCTCGATCGCGTCCTGCCACTGATCGCGGTAGACGAGGTCGTTCCAGTCCGGGATCAGGTTGCCCAGCGGGCACCCGTTGTTGCAGAACGGGATGCCGCAGTCCATGCAGCGAGCAGCCTGATGGTTCAACTCCTCGGCGGGGAACGGTTCGTACACCTCTTTCCAGTCGCGAAGCCTCACGGCCACGGGTCGATGCTCCGGCGTGTTCCGCCCGAACTCCAGAAATCCTGTCGGTTTGCCCATTGGTCAGACCCTCGCTGCTTCCATGATCTTGGCGACGGTCTCGTCTTCGGTGAGGCCGTCGGCTTCGGATTGCTCGATGACGGTGAGGACTCGCTTGTAGTCGGTCGGCATGACCTTGCGGAAGTTGTCGACCTCGCTCCCCCACGACGACAGGATGCGGTCCGCCACGTCTGATCCCGTGAACTCGCGGTGTCGGAGGATCGTGTCGTGCAGCCACGCCCTCTCCTCGTCGGTCATCTCGTCCAACTGGACCATCTCGTAGTTCACCCGGTCGGAGAAGTCGCCGTCCGGGTCGTGGACGAATGCGATGCCGCCGGACATGCCGGCGCCGAAGTTGCGGCCCGTGGGACCGAGCACGACGACGCGGCCACCGGTCATGTACTCACAGCCGTGGTCGCCGACGCCTTCGCTCACGGCCAACGCACCGGAGTTGCGCACGCAGAAGCGTTCACCGACCTTGCCACTCAGGAAGATCTCGCCTCCCGTTGCGCCGTAGCCGATGACGTTGCCGGCGATCACCTGACTCTCGGCCTCGAACGATGCGGAGGGATCGGGGTGCACGATCAGACGTCCGCCCGAGAGGCCCTTGCCGACGTAGTCGTTGGCATCTCCGATCAGACGCATCTGGATGCCGCTCGGCACGAACGCGCCGAAGCTCTGGCCGGCCGAGCCGGTGAACGTGATGTCGATCGTTCCGTCGGGCAACCCGGCACCCTTCCACACCTTGGTCACCTCGTGGCCGAGGAGCGTTCCGGTGGTCCGGTTGATGTTGCGGATCGGCAGGTCGATCTTCACGGGCGTGGCGTCGGTGATCGCAGCCTGCGACCGTGCGATCAACTGCTGGTCGAGGGCCACGTCGAGTTCGTGGTCCTGGCCGACCGACTGGATCATCGTCTGGCCGTAAGGATTCTGCGGCGCCATCAGGACCGGGCCGATGTCGAGGCCCGAGGCCTTCCAGTGGTCGACGGCAGCCCGGGTGTCGAGGCACTCGACGTGACCGATCATCTCGTCCATCGTGCGGTAGCCGAGGGTCGCCATGATCTCGCGGACTTCTTCGGCGACGAACTGCATGAAGTTCACCACGAAGTCGGCCTGCCCCGAGAAGCGTTCGCGCAGGAGTGGGTTCTGGGTGGCGACGCCGACCGGGCACGTGTCGAGGTGGCAGACACGCATCATGATGCAGCCCGACACCACCAACGGTGCGGTGGCGAAGCCGTACTCCTCGGCTCCGAGCAGCGCAGCGATCACCACGTCGCGACCGGTCTTCATCTGTCCGTCGGCCTGCACGACGATGCGGTCGCGCAGGCCGTTGAGCATCAGTGTCTGCTGGGTCTCGGCCAGACCGAGTTCCCAGGGTCCACCGGCGTGCTTGAGCGAGGTGAGCGGGCTTGCACCGGTGCCGCCGTCGTGGCCGGAGATGAGCACCACGTCGGCTTTCGCCTTGGACACGCCCGCCGCGACCGTGCCCACGCCCGTCTCCGCGACGAGCTTGACGTGGATCCGTGCGGCCGGATTGGCGTTCTTCAGGTCGTGGATCAGTTGCTTCAGATCCTCGATCGAGTAGATGTCGTGGTGCGGCGGCGGGCTGATCAGGCCCACTCCCGGCGTGGAGTGGCGCGTCTTGGCGATCCACGGGTACACCTTGGGGCCGGGGAGCTGGCCTCCCTCGCCGGGCTTGGCGCCCTGCGCCATCTTGATCTGGATGTCGTCGGCGTTGGTGAGGTACTCCGACGTGACGCCGAAGCGACCGGAAGCGACCTGCTTGATCGCCGAGCGACGCTCGGGGTCGTAGAGGCGCTCGGCGTCCTCGCCGCCCTCGCCGGTGTTCGACTTGGCACCGAGCCGGTTCATCGCGATGGCGAGGGTCTCGTGGGCTTCGGCACTGATCGAGCCGTAGCTCATCGCGCCGGTGGAGAAGCGCTTGACGATCTCGCTGACCGGCTCGACGTCGTCCAACGGAATGCTCGTCCGGTCGTCGACGAAGTCGAACAGTCCGCGCAGGGTCATCAGCTTCTTGGACTGGTCGTCGACGGTCGCCGAGTACTCCTTGAAGATGTCGTAGCGACCGCTCCGCGTGGAGTGCTGCAGCTTGTACACGGTCTCGGGGTTGAACAGGTGCGGCTCGCCCTCACGACGCCACTGGTACTCGCCGCCGAGTTCGAGTTTGCGGTGGGCGCGTTCCTCGGGGCGGCGTGGGTTCGCGGCGGAATGGCGGGCCCCGACCTCCCGGGCGATCTGGTCGAGGCCGATGCCGCCGAGCTTGCTGATCGTTCCGGTGAAGTAGGCGTCGATCAGGTCGTCGCCCAGACCGATCGCCTCGAAGATCTGAGCACCCGTGTACGACGCCACCGTCGACACGCCCATCTTCGACATCACTTTCAGGACGCCCTTGTTGGCTGCCTTGATGTAGTTGCGGATGGCCTGCTGCGGGTCGAGGTCGCCCATGTCGTGCATGCCTTCGGCGATCAGATCCTCGATCGACTCGAAGGCCAGGTACGGGTTGATCGCTCCGGCTCCGTAGCCGATCAGCAGGGCCATGTGGTGCACTTCGCGGGCGTCGCCCGTTTCCACGATCAGGCCGGCCATGGTGCGCTGCTTCGTGCGCACGAGGTGATGGTGGACGGCAGCCGTGAGGAGCAGCGACGGGATCGGGGCGTCGACGGTGTCGGCGTTGCGGTCCGACAGCACGAGGATGCGGGCGCCGTTCTCGATCACGTCCGACGCCTGCTGGCAGATGCGCTCGAGGGCGGACGCCAGACCGGCACCTCCGTCCTCGACGCGGTACAGACCGGACAGCACCTTGGCACGCAGGCCGGAGTGCTCGCCGTCGTCGTCGATGTGGATGATCTTGGCGAGTTCGTCGTTGTCGATGATCGGATAGGGCAGCGCCAGTTGGCGACAGCTCTCGGGCCCGGGCGACAACAGGTTCGCTTCGGGGCCGACGGTCGACGACACCGACGTGACGACCTCCTCGCGGATCGCGTCGAGCGGCGGGTTGGTCACCTGGGCGAACAGTTGCTTGAAGTAGTCGAACAGGAGGCGGGGTCGTTCGGAGAGCACGGCGAGCGGCGTGTCGGTGCCCATCGAGCCCAGGGCCTCCATGCCCTTGGACGCCATCGGCGCCATCAGGATCTTGAGTTCCTCGTGGGTGTAGCCGAACATCTGCTGGCGTCGCAGCACGCTGTCGTGGCTGAACACGATGTGTTCGCGTTCGGGGAGATCGGCGAGGGAGACCATGCCCTGCTCGAGCCACTCGCCGTACGGATGTTCACTCGCGAGGGTCGCCTTGATCTCGTCGTCGGCGACGATCCGCCCGGCGTCGGTGTCGATCAGGAACATCTTTCCGGGCTGGAGGCGGCCCTTGGCGACGACTCGGCTCGGGTCGATGTCGATCACGCCGACCTCGGAGGCCATCACGACCAGGTCGTCATCCGTCACCCAATAGCGGCTGGGCCGCAGGCCGTTTCGGTCGAGCACCGCACCGATCACCTTGCCGTCCGTGAAGGTGACGCTGGCGGGACCATCCCACGGTTCCATCATCGACGCGTGGAACCGGAAGAAGTCACGCAACTCCTGACTCATCGTCGTGTCGTTCTCCCACGCCGACGGGATCATCATCATCACCGCGTGGTGCAGCGGGTAGCCACCGAGGTGCAGCAGTTCGAGTACTTCGTCGAAGCGGGCGGTGTCGGACGAGCCGGGAGTACAGATCGGGAACGCCTGGTCGATCCCGGGCAGCAGGTCGCTCTGCAGCATCGCCTCGCGGGCACGCATCCAGTTCTGATTTCCCTGCACCGTGTTGATCTCGCCGTTGTGCGCCACGAATCGGTAGGGGTGTGCCAGCGGCCAGGCCGGGAAGGTGTTCGTGGAGAACCGGGAGTGCACGAGGAGCAGCGCCGACTCGATGCGCGGGTCGGTCAGGTCACCGAAGAACTGGCTCAGCTGCGGCGTGGTGAGCATGCCCTTGTAGACGATCGTGCGTGAGGACAGTGACGCGAAGTAGGTGTCGAGTTCGTCCACGAGTTCGCGACGCATCCGCTTGCGGGCGACGAACGCCTTGCGGTCGAGGTCGATGTCCGTGGTGCCGGCCGGATCGGACACGAAAAGCTGACGGAAGGTCGGCATGACACGGCGTGCCGTGTTCCCGAGGCAGTCGGGGTTCACGGGCAGGTCGCGCCACCCGAGCACCTGGAGGCCGACGTCGGCCATCGCCGCGTCGATGCCCGATTCAGCCTTCTCCCGCGCCACTGCGTCGGCGGGCAGAAAGGCGATGCCGGTCGCATAGGCGCCGGCCGCCGGAAGCTCGAAGTCGACGACCGCGCGGTACAGCGCATCGGGGACCTGGAGCAGGATGCCCGCACCGTCACCGGTGTCGGGCTCGGCTCCGGTGGCCCCACGATGTTCGAGGTTGGTGAGAGCGGTCAACCCGGTCACGACCAGTTCGTTCGATGGGATGCCGCGCAGGTTCGCGACGAACGAGACGCCGCACGAATCGTGTTCGTTGCGGGGGTCGTACAGGCCCACTGCGCCAGGTGGCGTGTTCGCGGGAGTCGTCGTGCTGCACGTGACGGCGTCGACAGGAACGGCGCTGGGGGTGATCGTCATCTGGCACATCCTCGAAAGATGAGTCCGGGCGCGGGGCCCGGAGGGGTCGGAACGAACACTGCGCGAGATCGACGTTGATCTGGACGCAGGGCCGGAGGTCGACACTGACCGGACGGCGGGTGCCTCGACACTGAGGCGAAGTGAAGATCCTAGAGCCCGAAGGCGCTGGACCACGCCATCGTTCCCTCGTGATCCCTTCCCTCGTGATCCGGGGTCAGGCCAAGCGGGACTTGACGAGGTCGGCGACTGCGCGGCCGTCGGCTCGGCCAGCGACCTCGGCGTTGACGGCCTTCATCGCGGCACCCATGTCGGACTTCGATGCGAAGCCGTGTTCGGCGAACACCGACGTCACGATCGCGTCGAGTTCGTCCTGGCCGAGGGCGGCAGGCAGGTAGCCCTCGAGGATCGCCATCTCCGCTCGCTCGGCATCAGCCCGTTCGTCGGCACCGCCCGTGGTGAATGCTTCAGCAGCGTCCATCCGTCGTTTGACCTGCGCCTTCACGACGGCCTGCACTCCGTCGTCGTCGAGCTTCACGGCTTCGTCACCGCTCACCTCGGCTTCCTGCACCGCTGCGATCACCGAACGCAGAGTGCGTTGCGTGACGGGGTCCTTCGCCTTGGTGGCCGTGACCAGGTCGGTTCGGATCTGCTCGATCAGCATGCGAT
>JBBSOH010000129.1:0-10310 GCA_038259945.1 Acidimicrobiales bacterium | reverse complement strand
TTCCCGGGCTGTCCGGCGTGAACGAATCCGGGGTGGCAGCCGTGGCCGCACCAGGTGTTGCCGCGGCAGGTGTTGCCGCCGTTGCACCGACCGAGCCCGAGCCACTCGGCGAGTCGGACGCTGTGGAGGAGGTTGCGGCCGCGGAGGTCGTGGCGTCGGAGGTCGCAGCGCCGACGACGCCCGAACCGCAGAGCGAAGTCGCGCCGGAGGGCGAACCCGATCGACCATCTGGTGACCCACTCGACTCTCCGGTGCCCATGGCAGAGCCGACGGTTCCCGAGCCGACGGCTGTCGTCGAACCGACTGCTGTCCTCGAACCGGCGCCCGATGTCGCGACGACCACCGACGCCACCGCCCATGCCGACGACGACCATGCCCACGACGACCATGCCCACGACGACCGTGCCGCGAACGGCGCACCAGATGGGGGTCACGATGACGATCTGAGGATCGCCGATCAGCTCACCACGGTCGCTCCGGTCGTGGTTGCCCACGACGAGGCCGTCGACCCGTCGGAGCCGGTGCTCTACGACGACGAGCGTCGTCGTCGTCCCCGTGCGTCGGTCATCCTGCTCGTCGTGCTGCTCCTCGCCGGGCTCGGTGCGCTCGGCTACGCCGGTTCCCTCCTCCTGCAGCCGAAGTCGTTCGAGGTGCCGGTGCTGGCGGGCGTGCCCGACGACGAGGCACTGAACCAGATCGCCGGCAACGACTGGGAGATCTCGGTCGAGACCGAGCGCAGCGATTCGTTCCCGGTGCCCGACACGGTCATCCGCACGGTCCCTGCCCCCGGAGTGGAACTCGAGGAAGGGGAGTCGTTCACCCTCGTGTTGAGCGCCGGCCCCGAGTTCCGGATCCTCCCCGAACTCGACGCCCTCGGTTTCGATGCCGCGATCACGCAACTGGCGTCACTCGGCCTCGTCGGGATCGAGGGGCCGGAACGGCAGTTCTCCGAGACCGTGCCGCCCGACGCAGTGATCTCCTGGCAGGTCCAGGGCGATGCCGACGCCAGCATGCGTGCGGGCGCCCAGATCCTCCCCGGCGAGACGATCGTGATGACACTCTCGAAGGGCCCCGAACCGCGTGGGGTCCCGAATCTCGCTGGTCAGACGATCGAGCAGGCCACGGCCGCGCTCGAGGCGCTGCAACTCGGTCTGTCACGGGGCGAGGACGTCTTCAGCGAGGACGTTCCCGTCGGGGTGATCGTCAGCCAGGACCTCGCTGCGGACTCCTCCGTCGAGCGGGGTGGGATCATCACCGTGCAGGTGTCCAAGGGTCCCGACCGCATCGCCTTCCCCGCGCTCGACGGGTTGGCCTACGCCGACGCCGAGGCACTCCTGATCCAGAACGGCTTCACGATCGGCAGCCTGCTCGGCACGACCGACGGCACCTTCGTTCAGGCCACCGTCGACGGTGAGGACGCTGCGGTGGGAGCGCTGTTCCGACGCCAGCAGGTCGTCGACCTGATCTTCCTCTGATCTTCCTCTGATCTTCCACGGGGCGTCGCCGGCGAGGAGCCACCGCGGCCGTCGGGATTAACGATCGATCGGGGCGGGTCACTACGGTGCTCCCATGACGTCACTGGACGGGCGAGTCGCCATCATCACCGGAGCGGGCCGAGGGCTCGGGCGCGAACACGCACTGCTGTTCGCTTCGCTCGGGGCGCGCGTCGTCGTCAACGACCACGGCGGCGAGAACGACGGTTCGGGTAGTGATGCCTCGCCAGCCGAGGAGGTCGTGGAGGAGATCCGCGCCGCCGGAGGTGAGGCCGTCGCGAACGACGACGACGTGGCCGACTGGGAGGGTGCGGGTCGCCTCGTCGCCACGGCGATCGATGCGTACGGCGACCTCGACATCGTCGTCAACAACGCCGGCATCCTGCGCGACCGGACCATCGTGAACATGACCGAGGCCGAGTGGGACGACGTGATCGCCGTCCACCTGAAAGGTCACTTCGCACCGACGCGGCACGCGGCGGTGCACTGGCGCAGCGAGCACAAGGCCGGGCGCTCCAAGCGACGCAACCTCGTCCACACGGCCAGCACATCGGGGTTGTTCAGCAACCCCGGGCAGGCGAACTACGGGGCGGCCAAGTCGGGCATCGCCACGTTCAGCCAGATCGCAGCGAAGGAACTGTCCCGCTATGACGTCGTGAGCAACTGTGTCGCTCCGGCCGCTCGCACGCGGCTCACGCTGGCCACGCCAGGCCTCGAGGACATCATGGCACCGGGCCTGGGTGGGTTGGACGAGTGGGATCCGGCCAACGTGTCGCCGCTCGTGGCGTACCTGAGCACCGAGTCATGCCCGTTCAACGGCGAGACGTTCTTCTCCCAGGGTGGAGTGGTGAAGCGAGTCGAGTCATGGGCCATGGCCGAAACGGTCGAGCAGTCCGAACAGTGGACGGTCGAGACCCTGGCCGCCGCACTCGCTCCCCTCGCCAAACCGTCCTGATCGCTACGAGGTGCGAGGTGCGAGGTGCGAGGCGCTCACGCGCGCTTCCCCGCGCTTCACTCCGCGGCGGGCGGCCGCTCGGTGATGTCCTTGATCTCCTGAGCGATCTTCTCGGAGGACTCGTTGCTGGGCAGTGATGTCTGCATCGCCATCAGCTTCATCATGTCGCCCTGCACCTTGACCTTGCCGTTCATGAATGCCTGCATCGCGATGGCCGGGTCCTGGTCGACGAACAGCGCCTGTGCGGTCGGGTAGTCGGTGGTGACGGTCACATCGGGTTCGTCGAGCGCTCCGAGTTCCATCGCGACCGCGCCCGACGTGGTGTCGAGGTAGGCGAGGACGGTGTCGTCGTCGAAGGGGACGTCGGTGACCGCGACGTTGATCCGCAGGTCGGCATCGACCTCGGGGACCTCGTCGGCGTACTTCTCGCGGATGGCGCGTGCCGCGTCCATCCATTCTTGTGACAGAAACGGGTGCGCCATATGCGGCCGACTGTACTCAACCGGGCGGATATCGCCATCCCGGTCGATTACCGTCGGCGCCGTGGCGGAGCGGGCGAGGACGGGACGGGGAGGCCGGTTGCGCACGACCCGACCGCCCTGGAACCCGCAACGGTGGGCTGCGCTCCTGCTCGTGGCGGTCGCTTCGTGTGCGTCCACCGACTTCGGAGTCACCGCATCACGCTCCGACGCGATCACCATCACCACGACGGCCGTCCCGATCACTGTTCCCGAACCGCCGATCCCGGCCGAGCCGATCCCGGTCGAGCCGGAACCGACCGAACCCGTTGCGTCGGAACCCGACGCGGAGCGCCAGTCGACGATTCCGGAGGACGACTCACGCATCCCCGAGGAGGTGGCCACCGACGCGCCGGACATGGGCGACGACCAGCCTCCACTCAGCCAGGAGGAGATCGATGTCCTCCTCGCCGACCTGGCTGCTGAGGGTTTCTGTGATCCCGACGACGTTCGCGACGACGGGATCGTCACGGCGATGCACTTCGTCGTCCAAGGCGTGCTCCAGGCGCCGTGCTACGTCGACCAACTCGGTGAGGGCGACGACGTCGACCCGGTGGTCGTCGACGACGACCCGCGACTCGTGGCGGCATGGGACTCGCTCGTGGCGATCACGCCCATCGATCTCGTGTCCGACATCAGCTTGCTCGCCGGGTACGAGCCGTGTTCGACGTGTGACACTCTGGCGTTCGTCACGACGCTGGACGACGAGTACACGTTCTTCCTCCTCGCGGTCGACGTGGTGTCGGGCACCGACGACCCTGAGGAGCTGCGACTCACGATGATGCACGAACTGAGCCACGTGTTCAACCAGAAGCCCGGCGAGCAGCTCGACATCGGCGTGTTCAGCGCCGCGGGGTGTGACACGTTCTTCAACGGTGCCGGCTGCTTCACCCAGGACTCCTACATGTGGGCCTGGATCCAGGAGTTCTGGCCGCCCGAGATCCGCGACACGTTGCCGTCGGACGGATCGGTCGGGACCGATGACGAGGCGTCCGAGCGGTGCGATCTCGATGGCGGATACGTCGGCTCCTACGCCGCCGTCCACCCCGAAGAGGACTTCGCCGAGACCTTCTCGGCCTACGTGTACGACGTGGCGGTCGACCCGGCGCTCGCCGAGAAGTACGCCTTCTTCGACCGTTACCCCGAGTTCGTCTCGATCCGGGAGAGCGCCCGCGCCCTCGGTCTCGCCGGCACCGAAGCCAACTTCGAAGGCTGCGGCTGACCGTCCGTGTGGGGTCTGACCCCAGCCGACCTTTCTGCCAGCCGAGCTGGGTCGTGAGCGGTCAGAACGAGATGGTGGTGGTGGAGGTGGTGACGGAGTCGAGGACGTCGAGGTCGATGTCGAAGCCCATGCCGGGCACCGTCGGGACCGTGACGTGGCCGTCGACGATCTGGATCGGGTGGGTCACGATGTCCTGCGCGTAGAAGCGGGTCGATGCGCTGATGTCGCCCGGCAAGGTGAAACCCGGGAGGGCCGCCAGCGCAGCGTTGGCGGCGCGCCCGATGCCGGTCTCGACCATCCCGCCGCACCAGACGGGGATGCCCCGCTGGACGCACAGATCGTGGATGCGGATCGCTTCGAGGTAGCCACCCACGCGACCGGGCTTGATGTTCGCGATCTCGCACGCACCGAGTTCGATCGCATCGGCGGTTCCGGCGGCCGACACGAGTGACTCGTCGAGGCAGATCGGCGTCTCGACCTCGGCGGCCAGGAGTGCATGGCCGAGGATGTCCTCTTCGGGCAGCGGCTGTTCGATCAGCAGCAGGTCGAACTCGTCGAGGCGGGCGAGGTGCTGCCCGTCGGTGCGACGGTACGCAGTGTTCGCGTCGACCTGGAGCGGCATGTCCGGCCCGATCAGGTCGCGGACGGCAGCGACGTGGTCGATGTCGGCGCCCGGTTCGATCTTCAACTTGATCCGGACGTAGCCGTCGTCGACGTAGCCCTGCACCGCGGCCAGAAGGTCGTCGACGTCGTCGAAGATGCCGACGCTCACGCCGCTCGGGATGCGTCGGGGCGATCCGTCGTCGCTGGTGGTCACGCCGAGCAGGTCGGCGAAGGATCGTCCGGCCGCTCGCAGTTGGGCGTCGAGCACGGCCGCTTCGATCGCGCCCTTCGCCATCGGGTGGCCGTGGACGGGAGCGAGGATGCGCCCGACGTCACCGGCAGTGAGTTCACGTGCGGTCGTGAGGCGGGGGAGCAGATGGCCCTCGGTGACGTGCTGTGCGCCGTCGACGTACTCGGCGGAGTAGGTCGGGTCCGCGAGTGCGACGCATTCGCCCCAGCCGCTGACCGATGTGCCGCCGACGGTTCCGTGGACGTTGACCAGGAGGATGTCCCGGTCGGCCTCGACGCCGAAGCTCGTGCGGAACGGAGTGACGAGCGGCATCGCGATGCGTCGCAGTTCGATCCGGTCCACATGGACCGCGGGGAGTACCTCGAGTTCGGTCACGACGCGTGCTCCGATGAGTCCGCCGGAACGACGACGTACTCGCCTGCCGTGGTGAACCCGATGATCCGGCCGCCACCGTCGAGCGCGGACTGGAGTGCGGTTCGCGTCTCGCTGCGCCAGCGGGCCACTTCGGCGGGGTCGGTGCGTCGGAGGGCGACGATGTCCTCGGGCGTCGGCACGAGCAGGTGTCCATTCCCGGCGACCTCGGCGGGGTCGATCGGCCCCGGAGTGGCACCGTCGACGGCCCAGGCGAGCAGCAAGCGGTCGGAGTCGTCGCCGGCGTTGATCGAGTCGGTCATCTTCCCGTAGAACGACGGGAGGTACTCGTGCGCTTCGGCGCCCAACACCGACAGGTTGAACCAGGCGTTGCGCCGGACGAGCGGATCGAACGTCCACACGATCCAGTCGATGTCGTTGGCTGCGGCCCAGTCACGCTGGTGCATCTTCATCGCACGGCCCAGACCCGAACGTCGAGCGCCGGGGAGCAGCCCCGTGATGTGGCTGTGCAGAGCAGGCTGGCCCTGGTGGCGTGCGAGGATCGCCACCGACGCACCCAGCATCCGCTCACCGTCCCCGCGCGTCTCGTAGGCGGCGCTGACGTAGCCGCCCGAGTGGGTGACGGCCATCAGGATCTCGATGGTGACGAGCTGGGTCACCGAGCCCCACACCTGCTGGAACACCTCGCCGAGTTCGATCATCTCGTCGGCGGTGTGCAGCGTGCGGATCTCGATGCCGTCGAGTGGTGCGGGAGCAATCTCGGGGTGGGGGACGATGGCTTCGTCCTCACCCGAATCGTCGAGGTCGATCGTGCTCATGTCAGTGGTCCACCCTTTCCGATGATGCGCTGTGAAGTCCCACGCCGTCAGGTGTCGCTCGCGTCAGACGACCGACCTGCGGGTCGACCGCGCCGGCCTGCGTCGTGATCGCTCTGGTAGGTGCCACGGGCAACACGGTACGCGGTGCGCACCGCCAGCGCCTCGCGAATCTCGGGGCCGACGTCGTCGCTGAACTCGGTGCGGTACGTGTCATCGGTCGTGAGCACGACGGTGAAGTACATACCGGAGAACGCTCCGAGGAACGCCGCGACGCGGATCAGTGGCTCGGAGAGCACGAGTTCGCGGCCTCCGAACGACGCCTGGAGCAGGACGTGGATGTCGTCCAGTCGCGTCCAGTAGCTCGCCGTCGTCTCGGTGATCCCGAAGAAACCGAACCCGACGAAGAAGACGGTCAGCGACACGGTCACAAGCGTGATCTGCAGCGCCTGCCCGAACAGCACGACCAGCCCGATGTTGAAACGCTGGCGCAGTCGGAGGTGGTCCTGCGGTCCGTCGTCGTCGATGTCGTCGCTCACCGGGCGTTCCGGACGCACCGGGGCCAATCTCGCTGCCGGGGTGGCGACCACGTGGTGGTCGATGTCGCTCCACGACTCGAAGGTGTTCACCGAGCGGATGGTGCCGGGGACCCGGCTGAGCGCGAACGCTGCGCCGAGAGCGAAGAAGGTGAACAGCACCACGAAGTACGCCGGACCGGTCAGGGTGCCCGCCAGTTCCCACACCTCGGCGTTGATGAACAGGAAGGTGTTGAACAGCAGCAGCAGTGGGAGCGCCCGCGCCACCAGCGACCCGAGGCTGGTGATCTGCCGGCTGCCGCGCCGCGACCCCCACCGCAGCAGGGGGCCGATGCCGTACGCCGACCACACGTAGATCAGCACCAGCAGGATCGCAGCGGTGATCACGCTCTGGGCAGCGTCGCCGTACTGGCCGTAGACGAGTGCGGGGATTGCGGGCCCGAGCAGGAACAGGGCGAGTTCCGGAGCGTCGATGTCGGTCGGCCGGGCGAACGTGGGGACGCCGCGGAGACGGTTGCTGATCGCCCACGCTCCGATCAGGATGGCGATCACCGCCGCCGATGCGACGAGGTTCTCCGTGAGGGTCTGGGTGGCCAGATCGAGCGCATTGAATCCGAGCAGCAGGTACGCCACGACGAGGAGCGGCAGCGCGCGGGTCCAGGCGTCGAGCATCGAGCCGTCGGTCTTGCGCTCGACGAAGTGCGGAACGCCGCGTATCACGAACCAGTGCTCGATGTCGCGCAGATCCGGCGCTGCCGGGGTGGCGTCGGATGGTGTCGGCGTTGCCGCGGGCGCGGGCGCAGCGGAGCCGTCGGCAGCGCGGCGATCGCCGGATCTTCGAGCGCCGATTCCCATCAGGCGAAATGTAGATCCTGGGACGTGTGACACCGTTGCTCTTGACGGTTCGTACAACGGGTGGGAAGCCGGACCGCAACGGCGATAAGCATGTCGGATATGGCACGCATCCTGGTCACCGAAGAAATCGCTGATGGCGGACTCGACCGTCTCCGCTCCGCCGGCCACGAGGTCGACGTGCAGGTCGGTCTGTCTCCGGAGGAACTGGTCGCCACGATCCCGGGTGCTGCTGCGCTGATCATCCGCTCCGCCACGCAGGTCACCGCTGAGGTACTGGCCGCCGGAACCGATCTGATGGTCGTCGGCCGCGCCGGCATCGGGCTGGACAACGTCGACGTGGCCGCGGCCACCGTGCAGGGCGTGATGGTGGTCAACGCCCCGCAGTCGAACATCGTCTCGGCGGCCGAGCACACCATGGCGCTCCTGCTCGCATCGGCACGCAACGTCGCGCAGTCGCACGCCGCGCTCGTCGATGGCCGCTGGGAACGCAGCAAGTGGGAGGGCGTCGAACTGTTCGAGAAGACCCTCGGTGTGGTCGGGCTCGGTCGGATCGGCAAGCTCGTCGCCGATCGTGCCAAGGCATTCGGGATGCGCCTTGTCGCCTACGACCCCTTCGTGTCCGACGAACGCGCACGCCAGATGGGCGTGGAGCTGATGGAACTCGACCAGCTCGTGGCCGAGGCCGACTTCCTCACCGTGCACCTCCCGAAGACCCCCGAGACCCTTGGCATCATCAACCGCGATCTGCTGCTCAAGGCCAAGCCCTCGCTGCGCATCGTCAACGTGGCGCGCGGCGGCATCGTCCACGAGCAGGACCTGGCGGACTGCCTGAACGACGGCATCGTCGCCGGTGCCGCACTCGACGTGTTCTCGACCGAGCCGATGACGGAATCCCCGCTGTTCTCGATCCCGTCCGTGGTCGTCACTCCGCACCTCGGCGCCAGCACCCGCGAAGCGCAGGACAAGGCCGGCGACACCATCGCCTCGATGGTCGAACTCGCTCTCGCCGGCGACTTCGTCCCGTTCGCCGTCAACGTGAACGCCGCCGAGGCGAACGAGACGATCCGCCCGTACCTGCCGCTCGCCGAGCGTCTGGGCAGCCTGTTCCAGTCGCTGGTCGGCGCGGCGCCCGACGTGCTCGAAGTGTGCGTCGAAGGTGACATCGCGGGCTACGACACGCGCATTCTCGAACTCGCCGTCCTGAAGGGTTTCTTCGGGTCGATCACCGAGGATCCGGTGAGCTACGTCAACGCTCCGCAGATGGCCAAGGACGCCGGGCTCGAGGTGCGCGAGGTCAACTGCGCCACGTCGGCCGACTACGTCAACCTGCTCACCGTGCGCGGCAACGGCCACTCGATCGCCGCCACGCTGGCGGGCCCGAAGGCCGAGCAGCGCATCGTCAACATCGACGGCATCCCGTTCGACGTGCCGCCGGCCGACCACATGGTGGTCATCACCAACGACGACCGTCCGGGAGTGATCGGCATCATGGGCACCCTGCTCGGTGAGGCCGGCGTGAACATCGCCGACATGGCCGTGAGTCGGGTCCCCGACACCGAGAACGCCGTGATGCTGATCGCACCGACCGCCCGCATCAGCGACGACGCACTCGCCGCTCTGCGTGCCGCCCCCGGCATGATCGAAGTCATCACCCTCGACGCCTGAAACCATTCGGTGTCAGCAGACACCATCTGGTTGTCTGTGACCTGGTGGCGGTGGATCGACGTCGGTGACGTCATACAGGCGTGATCGACATGTTGGGAGAACCGCTGCGAAAGGACTCGACGTCGGCTGAACCCGACGAAGGTCCGGCGATGGAGTCCGACGCCGACATCTACGAGCGCCTCGCGCCCGAGTTGATCCGTTTCGCCACGACGCTCGTCGGTCCGTCCGACGCCGAGGATCTACTCGGAGCGGCGGTGATCAAGGCGATCACCGCACCCACGTGGGTGCGGGTCGAGAACAAGCGGGCGTACCTGTACCGCATCCTCGTCAACGAGGCTCATGCGACGCGTCGGTCGCGGACTCGGCGTCGCAACCGTGAACTGCGGCAGTACCGACGCGACGAGTTCGAGCACGAACTCGTCGACCCGGCGATGATGAACGCACTGCGCACTCTCACCGTGCGCCAACGTGCGGTGGTGCACCTCACCTACTGGGCCGACCTGGCACCGGCAGAGGTCGCCACCACGCTCGACACCTCGCTGCGCACCGTCGAGCGAGACCTCACCAACGCCCGCTCCCAACTGGAGGACCTGCTCTCATGAACGCCACACCCGAACTCGACGACCGCATCCGAGACATGCTGGACCAGGTCGGTCGATCCGCCCCGCCCGCTCCGGAATTCGACGACCTCCATCCGGCTGTTCCGTTGCAGCGGTCGCGCTTCGTGCCGGCGGCCGCTGCAGTGGCTCTGGTCACCGTCGGGATCGGCGGCGTGATGATCGTCGAGCGCGGCGGCCCGGAACCGATCGACCGGACTCCGGCCACCCAGCCGACCGCTGACGGCACAGTTCCGCAGGGCGTGCCACTTCCAGCCGTCGATTCCGCCGTGGTCGTCCCTGACGGCGACCGGGTGCTGGACGGCGCGACCGGTCCGCTGTGGACCACCGAGATCGACCGTGCCGCGGTGCCGCTCCTCGAACTGCCGGGTTGGCAGACGACGTACGCACACAGCGACACGGACCTGAC
>JBBSOH010000128.1:0-10333 GCA_038259945.1 Acidimicrobiales bacterium | reverse complement strand
CGGACGCGGTGGAAGTGGGCGAGCAGGATCAGTCGTTGCGGCCGCCGACGACCCAGATGTGGTTGTCGTAGTCGTCGGTGAGATTGGCTTCGATCGCCTCGACCTCGACGTCGAGGCCCGGTGTGCTCCTCGATCCGGCCGTCGATCGCACAGGCCTCGAGGACCTGCGGATCCCGAACGAGCGCCGCTGCGCCGCGGAGGCGCAGCGTCTCGAGCATGCCAGGGCTCATGAACATCAGGCCGACCTCCGGTTGCTCGACGATGTTGCTCGACGATGTTGCTGAACGAATCGAGGCGCTGCCCTCCGGACAACCCGCCGACCGACCGGTCGGGAAGACCGACGGTGTCGGTCGCCTGGAGCGCTGCGGCGACGGCGATGTCGTCGTTCCTGCTCAACAACGAATGTCGACGCCTTCCACCCGAAGAATTCCGTCGACGACGTCGAAATGGGGATGCGACGGCGGACAGCACACGACGGGTGGTGAGCGAGCAGTCACAGCGGATCGTTCAAGTCCTCGTCAAGGCGTGCCGAAGATTCCCGTATGGCCCTGCTCGAAGGTGACGAACGCTCGCAGATGCCGAGCATGTCGTGGAATTCGGTGGTGCGCGAGCGAACCGAGGACGTGGCAGATCGTGCTTCGGTCGATGCCGCGCCCGAGACGGACACGCCCGAGACCGGTGTGCGCAACGCACCGCCGGCGCCGCTCGCTGCGTCGCCCCCCGTCGCCCCCGTCGCCTTCAGTGCGCCGCCAGTGACCGCGACCCCGCCGCCTGCGGGCCCAACGGCGCTCGTGCCGCCTCCAGGATCGTCGAGGGGAGGGCCCACCGTCCCAGCCGCTCCGATTCCCGAGGCATCGGCGCCGAGTTCCTCGGTGATGCCACCTCAGGCGGCTCCGGTGCCCACGCCGATTCCGACGGCCACGACGCCGACGCCGACACCCTCCGAGTCGGTGCGACCGGACTTCGGAGCGCTGAGCATCCCGGATTTCGACGACCACCTCGATCACACCTCCCAACCCATCGCGACCGCCCAATCCATCGCAGCACCGACCACGCCGACGGTCCCGATCGTCGCCCGGGTGCCGGGTGCCACGCTGGCCGGCGGCTTCGCCGAAGCCCTCCCCACCACTCGCACGACCCCAACAGAGCCGCTCGCCGCCGAACCGCTTCCCGAGATCGTCGAGGCGACACCCTCGTCGACCGTCACCTCACAGATCGCCGTGATCGGCGCCGAACCGACGACGTCGTCACCGATGATCCAGCCCCCGCTCGACCACCCGTCGGCAGCTGCACCGTCGATCCCGGACCCGGCCGTCAGTTCCGCAGCGCTCGTCGGCGCGACTGCCGAGGCCGCCCCCGCTGCGTCGGCACCGGTCGCCGAGGCCGAGCAGATCTTTCAGCCGGCCCCGTCACTGATCCCTGCCACTCAACCGAACCAGGCGCTCAGCCTCCCACCCATCGTCGCTCCGCGACCGCCCGCTGGAGAACTCTTCCAGCCGATCCCCGTCGTGCGTCCCCAGCGCAAGGACCGGTCGGGCAGCATCGCCCGGATCGGATTCTTCTTCCTGATCGTCGCGGCGCTCGGCTCGGCTGCCGTGATCTTCGGCCGGCCCTTCCTCTTTCCGGCGGACTGGGATGCAGCGGCACTCGAGTTCGCCGAGCCGATCGAAGCAGCTCGCGGTACCGAGTTCGTCGAACCCGTCGTGCTCACAGCACAGCCGACACCGCTCCACCGCTCGATGGTCGCTTCGCAGCTCCTCGGCGACACTGCGTCGAATCTTGCGATGTGGCGTGCGCTCGGACTCGCCGGCCCGGACTCGACCGATGATGCGACCCTCCAGACGCTGATCTCCGAACTGTCTCCCGTGCTGTACTCGGCGACCGACGGTCAGGTCTACTACGACGAGTCGTTCACACGCTCCGACCGGTCGGCGTTGATCACCCGCGCCATGGTCGCTGCAGCGTTGGACCAGGAGTACTCCTTCTCGACCGACGAACTCCTGCGGTCGCTCGACGATGCTGCACTCACCGAGGCGCATGTTCGCCAACAGTCCGCTCGGATCGAGCAGACGGTGTCGAACGGCGTGCCGTTGCCTGCTTCCGACCTCGCTGCGCTCGCGTTCCTCCCGGTCGTGCTCGACTATCGCCTGACCGCTCCGGTCGTGTTCGAGCAACTGCTTCCTCCGATCGACGACGTGGCTGCGAACCCGCTGGCCGGCATCGCCACGTCTGGCCCGGGGCCGCTCGCCGTCGCTCCGATCGCAGCGATTGCGAGCTCGTCGGTCGTCGTGGGTGACACGCCCGTCGGCCCGGCGGTCGTCACCGACCGGTCGTTCTGGTACCTCTCCTTCGCCAGCCATGTCGATGCCCCGGCGGCGTACCGCATGTCGGTCCAGTTGCGCGGCGCCGGCCTGCAGATGGTGGACGGCGCCAACGGACGCTGTGCTGTCGCCACGTTCGCAACGGTGGACGCCGCCACGAATGCGATCCTCCAAGCCGATCTCGGCGGGTGGGTCGCAGCCGCAGCTCCCGAACTCGGCGCCACGGTGACGGCCCTCGCCGATGGCAGTGTGCAGTTGCGATCCTGCGACCCGGTCGGCCCCTACGCATCGAACATCGGCTTCGGTGCGGCACGAGAACTGATCGCCTGGCGCTCGGTCGAACTCGCCGTGACCAACCTCGTCGTCGCTGCAGGTGGAACCGAGGCCGAGGTGGCCGCAGCCGTGGAACTGGTCGGGTCCACCCCCAGCGCGGCCGCCGTTGCACAGCTTCCTGCCGGCACGAGTCCGACCGACCTCGCCGCCGCAGCCCAAGCTGCGGCGAACGACGTGGTCGCCTCGGCGCCCGCGCCGGGCTGAGCTCTCGACCCGGTCGCCACTGGCGCAGGGATGACGAGGCTCGTCCCCGGTCGCTCGGAACCGGCCGGTCGTCGTGCTTCTGGGTCTCCCACAGCGCGGAACCCGTGATCCCAGCGACCCAGAAGCACGAGAACTGCTGCCCGCGCCGTGCGGCCGAGGCCGCAGGCCTGGTCAGGCGTTCGGAGCGAGCACTTCCAGCGCCCGACGGTCGAGCGTCGTGGGCCCGTCGACGGACAACGGCTGGATGCACACGTGGTCGGCACCAGCGTCGTAGTGCGCCTGGATCCCGGCTCGCACGCGGTCCTCGTCACCCCACACGACCACCGCGTCGATGAACCGGTCGTCACGGTGCTGGATCTCGTCCTCGCTGAACCCGAGACGGAGCCAGTTGTTGCGGTAGTTCGGGAGGTCGGCGTAGATGGCGACGGCGGTCTTCGCGGCCGTGCGTGCGGCGTCGGCGTCGGTGGACAGACACACCTTCTGCTCGACGCACAGCAGCGCGTCGGGACCCATGATCTCGCGTGCCGAGGCGGTGTGTTCCGGGGTGGTCCAGTACGGGTGTGCGCCATCGGATGCGGTGCCGGCGAGTTCGAGCATCTTGGGTCCGAGGGCGGCGAGCACGATCGGAGCGTCCGGGATCTCGGGACCTCGGAACGGCTGTGACTCCATTGCAGCGAGATACTCGCGCATCTGGGTGAGCGGCTTGGAGTAGTCGAGGCCACGCAGGCCGGCGACCATCGGCCCGTGGCTCACGCCGAGGCCGAGCATGAAGCGGCCGCCGGTCTGTTCGGCGAGCGTGTTCGTCACCTGCTTCATCGGTCCGGGGTGGCGATGGAAGATGTTCGCGATGCCCGTGGCGTAGTTGAGCTTCTCGGTCTGCGACGCCAGCCATGCGATGTGTGCGAACGGGTCGCGGCCGACGGTGTCGGGAAGCCAGAGCGTCGAGTACCCGAGTGATTCGATGAACCCGGCGGTGTCGGCGGCCTCGCCGGCACTCATCGCATCGGTGAAGTACCAGACGCCGGGGGTGGAGAGATCGTCACGAACTGCCATGGCGGCACAGTACGACCGGAGAGGGTCGGAGTCTCAACCGGTCGGGTGAGGTCGGCCGAGTCGCCCGTTCAGGAGCGCCGGCACCGGTCCAGTCGGCCAGGTCACCGGTTCAGGGCGCCGGCACCGGTCGGTCCAGGTCAGCGGGCGAACCAGTCTCCGCTGACGATCGGGACCAGGTCGAGCCCGTCGCCGTACTCGTACACATAGGCGGTCGCTCCACGTGCCGTGGTTGCGACGGTGCGTCGATACCGGCCGCCGACGGTGTCCTCTTCCACGTCGAGGACCTGCAGACAGTGCTCGAGCGTTGCGTCGAGCAGCGCATAGGTGCGTCCGACGATCGTGCCACCGGGCTCGGCCCGGTCGTCGAGCAGGGCAGCGGGGTAGTCCAGTCCCGTGTCGAACAGTCGCCCGACGATCATGTCGTCCCAGCCTTCGTCGACCACGAACCGCTCGAGGAACCGCCACCGCACCTCGCCGGGTCGAAGCGTCCCGTAGACGAAGACATGGTTCACCCGCTCGCTCACTGCCTGAGTCTGGCGGGTGATCCTGGTGACTGCACTCACGAGCGTGCGGGAGCGATTCGCGCTTCCGGGTCTCTGCCTCGGCGAGGTCAGGCGTCGGCTTCGGTCTCCAGCAGCGCGGCCTCTGCTTCGAGTTCGCGCTGCAGTGCCGGGGACGCGAGCCCGATCACGTCGCCTTCCTCGGGCAGCGGATCGTTGCGACAGATGAACGCCATCTCGTCGTCGTCGATCCGGATCAAGGGCATGAAGGTCCCTTCCTCCAACGCGTGCACCACCAGCGGTCGCGCCGCGGTGCCGACGACCTTCCAGCCCTGTCGGGCCCGTTCGTCGAGTGTCGTGTACGTGAGCCCGTCGATCCCGATGATCCGGCCGAGGTACTCGTCCGGCACGGCGCTGTGCCCCGACCGTCGTTTGCCGGGAGCGAGTTGGAACACCTCGCGCCGTCCGAACACGCGTGCGAACCGCCCCGTCGACAGCGCGTTGACCTCGTCGTTCGAGGTGATGGCGAGGAGTCGCCCGATGCCGCGCAGGTCGAGGCTCTCGGTGGCCTCCTCGGCGAGAGCACTCATCCGCCGGGCGGTGAGACCCTTCGAGATCGCACGGGTGACGTTGTACGGGTCGGTGTCGATCAGCAGAGTCTTGATCTCACGCGCCTTGAGTTCGGTGGCGATCTCCCGAGCGGACGCGTGGGAGCCGACGATGAGAACGCCGTTGGCCCGCGACTCCGCGAGTCCGAGCAGGCGGGCAGCGGGACCGGCGAGGAAGCCGTAGATGACGATCGTGCCGATGATCACGAGGAACACGATCGGCACGATCTTCTCGGCGCCCTCCACGCCTTCCTCTTCGAGACGCAGCGCGAAGATCGCCGACACCGCAGCCGCCACGATGCCGCGCGGCGCCATGGTGGTGAGGAAGGCACGCTCGCGCCAGGTGAGCGACGTGCGGATCGTCGACACGAGCACCGTCAGCGGGCGGGCGATGAACACCAACACGGCGATGAAGGCGAGCGAGGGGAGTGCAACATCCTGGAGTGCTTCGGCCTCGATCCGTGCCGCGAGCAGGATGAACAGAACCGAGATGAGCAGGGTGCGCAGGCTCTCGTTGAACTCGAGGACGGAACGGATCGTGGAACTCTCGCGTCGGGCGAGGTAGATGCCGACCACCGTGACGGCGAGCAGCCCGGACTCCTCCTGGATCTCGTTGCTGGCCACGTAGCTGCCGACGACGAATGCGAAGGTGGCGGGGACCGCGAGTTGGTCGGGGATGAGGAACCGCTTGAGTGCGTTGTCGAGCAGAAAGGCGGTGGCGAGCCCGAACCCCACTCCGGCGAGCAGGGTGAGGCCGACGATGCCGGCGACGGTGAGCACGGCCTCGTTGGTCTCGGTGATCAGCACGACCTCGAAGCAGACGAGGGCGGCAGTGGCGCCGATCGGGTCGATCAGCACACCCTCCGCACGCAGGATCGGTCCGACCGTTCCCGCGGGTCGGACGAAACGCAGCAGTGGCCCCACCACGGTCGGGCCCGTGACCACGAGGACCGCGGAGAGCACGATCGCCACCTGGTCGGACAGCCCGAAGATCGCCTTCGCGCTGTACCAGCCGACCACGCCGGTCACCACGGCGCCGATGGTGATCAGTCGGCGAACCGCCGTGCCGGTGTTGCGGAGTTCGCGTGGCGGCAGGTCCAGCCCGCCTTCGAACAGGATGAGCGCGACCGACAGCGAGACGAGCGGGAAGAGAGTGTCGCCGAGCAGTTCGTCGGGCTCCAGGATCCCGGTGACGGGGCCGAGGGTGAGGCCCGCCACGAGCAGGGCGATGATGCCGGGAATCTGCGTGCGCCATGCCACCCACTGGGCGAGCATTCCGGCGCCGACGATCAGCGCGAGCGTGGGCCCGATGGTGGATTCGCCGGCGGCGAGCACTGCGGTGCCGATGACTGAACTCATGAACTCGATTCCGCCATCGGTGGAGAGGGTAGTGGAGGGCTGGATACGGTCACGTCATGACACCGACGAAACCGGCCCGAGGGGAGCGAGTGGCATTCCCCGGCAGCCAGGGAGGCAAACTCGCCGCTCGACTCGACCTTCCAGCGGGGCCGCCGATTGCGTTCGCGCTGTTCGCGCACTGCTTCACGTGCGGCAAGGACCTGCGCTCGGCGGGGCGCATCGCTGCCGCGCTCACCGCTGCCGGGTTCGGGGTGCTGCGTTTCGACTTCACGGGGCTGGGGTCGAGCGAGGGCGAGTTCGCCAACACGAACTTCTCGTCCAACACCGAGGACCTCGTGGCTGCGGTGGACTGGCTGCGCTCCGAGCACGCTGCGCCGCAGTTGCTGGTCGGGCACTCGCTCGGCGGTGCTGCCGTCCTCGCCGTTGCCGGAGACATCGACGAGGTGCGTGCCGTGGTCACGATCGGAGCACCGTCGAACACTCAGCACCTCACTGCACTGTTCGACGAAGCTGCCGACCAGATCGCAGCCGACGGCGAAGCGTGCGTGTCGCTCGCCGGTCGGCCGTTCACGATCCGCCAGCAGTTCCTCGACGACCTCGAATCGCATGCCGTGATCGAACGTGTGGCGGCCATGCGCACGCCGTTGCTCGTGATGCATTCACCCATCGACAACACGGTCGGTATCGACAATGCGAGCGAGATCTTCGCCGCAGCGCGCCACCCGAAGAGTTTCATCTCGCTCGACGGGGCCGATCACCTGCTCACCGAATCGGCTGATGCCGAGTTCGCAGCCGCTGCGATCGCGGCGTTCGCATCGCGGTACGTCCACGACGAGAGCGGAGCGCTCGACAGACCTGCGGCGGGGGAGGGCGTCGTGGTCGCGGAGACCTCCCAGGGTCCGTTCCTCAACCACGTGGTCGTCGGCAACCACCGGTTCCTGGCCGACGAGCCCGAGTCGATCGGTGGCTTCGATGCCGGGCCTGCGCCCTACGACTTCCTCGGAGCGGCGCTCGGTTCGTGTACCTCGATGACGCTGCGGATGTATGCCGACCGCAAGAAGTTGCCGCTCGACCGGGTCACCGTCGAAGTGCGTCACGACAAGGTCCATGCCGACGACTGTGCAGCGTGCGCCGAGAACGAGTTGCTGGAAGGACGCACCGGAATGATCGACCGGTTCCAGCGTGCGATCACCCTCGACGGCCCCGACCTCACCGACGACGATCGGGCGAAACTTCTGGCCATCGCCGACAAGTGCCCCGTCCATCGGACCCTCGAGAACGCGAGCGCGATCTCCACCCGACTGGCCTGAGCAATCAACCCGTCCCGGTGGGTGTCAGACACCGACAGGGACGCTGAGGTGGTGGATGTCAGTTGCGGATGGCGATGCTCATCTCCTTGCCGCTCGGCACGTGTGGGCCGTCGCCGAGGCGGGTGAGCGCAGCGTTCAACTCTGCGCACATGATGACGGTGATCCCGATCAGGCTGAGCCAGGTGATCAGTCCGATCACGGTGTTGATCACGGCGAAGGCCTGTGGCCCGTCTGCGAACTGCCTGACGAGCCGCGGACCGAACTGCTGGAGGATCGTGAAGACGATGCCGGCGATGATCGCGCCCGGCCAGACATCGCTCCAGGTCGGGGAGTGCGACGTGAGGAAGCGGTACATCGCTGCGATCACCAGGATGTTGATCACGACCGTCGCAGCGATGAGCGCCACGCTGCCGATGGCGGGGAGCCCGGCTGCGCTGATGATGCTGGCGACCACGATGCTGCCGATCTGCGATGCACCGATGATCGCAATGCCCAACAGCGCCTTGCCGCGTTGGGCCGGCATCCCGGCGCGATCATCGACACCGACTTCCCAGGTGTCGTCGAGCGCGCTCTGCAGGCCCACGAATGCCTTCGTCGACGACCACAGAGCGCCGCCGAGACCGACGGCGAGGCCGAGCAAGCTGCCCTTGATCGCTCCGGCGGTCTTGAGATCGTCACCGATCGCCGGGATCTCACCGGCCGCCCCGTTGACGATCCGCTCCCGAAGACCCGGATCGTTCTCGAGGACGTATCCCAGGATCGTGACCGCCGCGAGCGTCAGCGGAGCGATGGAGAGGAAGGTGAAGAAGGCGAGCAGAGACGCATTTCGGCCCGACAGGTGTCGACGCCAGCCGTCCATCATCTCGGCGAACACGTCGAACGCCCGATACCGATCGCGGTAGGTCATCACGGTGTCACTCGTCGTCCACGCCATGGTCAGTGTGTACCCGACTCGGGGCCCGTCAAGCCACCGGACTCCTCATGGGGCCGCTCGACCGAGGGCGCATCGAGGCTCCAGTCGACCGGGTCGCGGCCAACCGCGACGAGCGCCTCGTTGGCCCGACTGAACGGTCGGCTGCCGAAGAAGCCGTTGCGAGCAGCGAACGGCGAGGGATGCGTGGATTCGATGATCGTGTGTCGGTCCGAATCGCCCCGGGAGGTGGCGGCTGCGACGATCAGCGGCTTCTTCTGGCGTGCGTGGTTGCCCCACAGGACGAACACGATCGACTGTTCGCTGGCGGCAACCGACGAGATGACGCGGTCCGTGAACGTCTCCCACCCCTTGCCGGCATGCGAGGCGGCCTGGCCGGCGCGGACGGTGAGCGACGTGTTGATCAGCAGCACACCCTGACGCGCCCACGCTTCGAGGTTGCCGTGCTCGGGCGGTTCGGCGCCCACGTCGTCGCGGAGTTCCTGGTGGATGTTGCGCAGCGACGGAGGGATCCGAACACCGTGGCGGACGGAGAACGCGAGCCCGTGGGCCTGCTGCGGCCCGTGATACGGATCCTGCCCGAGGATCACCACTCGGACGTCGGCGAGAGGAGTGAGATGCAGCGCGGCGAAGACTTCGTCGCGTGGCGGGTACACGGTGTGCCGGGCGCGTTCATCTGCCACGAAGGCCTGCAGGTCCTGCCAGTAGGGCTGGTCGAACTCGCCGCGCAGGACCGGATTCCAGTCGGTCGTCGTCATCGCCGAACAGCCTGCCATGCCCGTCGGCGGGTCACCACGGCATTCGGATCACGCCGTACTTCGCCGATTCGGTCGGAGCGCGTCCGTGCTGCTTCTACGATGACGACGTGTTCGACCACCTCGAACGAGCCCGCCTCGCCACTCTGCCCACTGCGATCGAGGATGCGGGCCACCCGTCTGCCGGTGGACCGCGGGTGTGGATCAAACGCGACGACCTCACCGGACTCGGCGGAGGAGGCAACAAGGCGCGCAAGCTGGAGTTCCTGTGTGGCGATGCCGTCGCGCAAGGGGCCAAGGCGTTGCTCACCGTCGGGGCGTCGCAGTCGAACCACTGCCGGATGACCGCGGCAGCGGGTGCCCGGCTGGGGCTCGAGGTCCATCTCGTGCTGTCCGGTGATGCACCAGGCGCCGGCGAGCCTCGGCGTGGGAACCAGTTGCTGTCGGAGATGTTCGGTGCGCAGATGCACCACACAGGTGCCGCCGAGAGTCACTGGGGTGAACTCGAGGTCATGCGCGAATCGCTGACCGACTCGCTCGGCGCCGAGGGCCTCGCTCCGTACTCGATCCCGATCGGTGGTAGCACTGCGGTCGGTGCGCTCGGTTACGCGCTGGCCTTCGAGGAACTGATCGATCAGTTCGACGCGCAGGGGTCGATGCCTGCGGCGATCGTGTTCACGTCCTCGTCCGGTGGGACGCACGCAGGGCTGCTCGCAGGTCGCGCCGCGTTGATCGCCTCCGGTCGACTCACGGCTGCATCGGCGCCTGAGGTCGTTGCGATCGGCGTGGCAAAGGGCGTGAACCTGGGTCTGCCCGACGTGGCGTCGCTGGCGAACGAGACGCTCACACTGATGACCATCGATGCGGTCGTCGACCCCGACGACGTCGAGGTCGACCCGCACTGGATCGGCGACGACTACGCCGTGCCGACCGAAGCGGGCCCGGCGGCGATCGCATGG
>JBBSOH010000127.1:0-10499 GCA_038259945.1 Acidimicrobiales bacterium | reverse complement strand
TGCCCGACGCACTCGACGTCGACATCGCGGACCTGGCGGGCTCGGCCATCGAGTTCGCCGGCGACGTGGCCGGACAGGTCGTCACGCAGGGTGGTCGCGGCATCAATCGGGCGATCCGCTACTCACGCCGCAACCCGAAGGTCGCCATCGGCGTCGTGGCAGCTCTCGTCCTGATCCTCGGTCTCCTCGCAGCCAAGAAGAGGAAGAACTCGTCCCAACCCTCGTTCGAGAAGATCAGCTGACACAGCGTCCCATCGCCGGGTACGTCCGAGCGGTCAGGCGTCGGTGTCGCCGGCCCACCACATCGTGCGCTGTGGGAACGGGATCGTGATGCCCGCTTCAGCGAGGGCTGCTTCGACCTCGAACGCCACCTCGCTACGAGTGGACCAGAAGTCTGCGATCGCTGGCTTGTGCCAGAAGCGGAGAGCGAAGTCGATGCTCGACTCGCCGAACGCCTCGAGGTAGGCCTCGGGCTTCGGTGACGCCAGCACCCCATCGGCTCGTTCGGTGGCCTCCAGCAGGATTCGTTGGGCTGCCCTCAGGTCTGTCCCGTACGCCACGCCGACGGCCAGCGTGGTGCGGCGCGACCCGCGTTGCGTGTAGTTCGTGATGTCGGACTTGATCACGGTTGCAGACGGGATCTTCACCAGTTCACCCGCCGGTGTGAGGATGGTGGTGTTGCGCGTGTCGATCGTCTGGACCGTTCCTTCGTGGTCGTTGACGAGGATCTGGTCGCCGTAGGTGAACGGACGCTGGATCTGCAACAGCACGCCGGCGATGAAGTTCTCCAGGATGTCCTGGAGCGCGAAGGCAAGGGCGATGCCCGCGATGCCGAGTCCACCGACCGCCAGGCCGATCGGAATGCCGAGCGACTCCAGCGCGTACACGAAGCCGACGATCATCACGACGTAGCCGACGAGGCGGGCGATCAGTGCAGCGAGCGCCGGGTCGACCCGGTTGCCACGCCTCAGCAGGCGGGTGACGAACGCCTTGATCACGAAGGCGACGACGATCCCTCCGATGAAGATGCCGAGGGCGATCGCGAAGTCCCACGGGCCGAGACCCGCGTCGGTCACCGCGTCCGCGAGCTGCTCGGTTGCCGAGTCCGATGACCCGTCGTCGACCGGAACGCGAAACAGCAGCATCGTCTCAGTCTGCCGGATCCCCCGAGGATGGGCCCTGGTGTCCCCTCATCCGTCGAGGTGAGATCGGTCCGACGTCGATGCGGAGCAGGCTCGGCCGGCGGTGGGGTCAGGCCGACGGGCGCTGATCGAGGTGGATGCCGGCGAGCATGCACCGCACGGAGCCGCCGGCGAGTTCGATCGTGTCGATGTCGACCGACACGATCTCGCACGATGCTTCGATCATCCGGAGTTGCGACGCCATGAGTGACCGGTGGGCCCGTGCGGACATCGCCAGGAGCCGACCGTTGCGGCCGGTCAACTCGAACGCATTGCCGGCGAAGTCGCGAAGCTGATCGTGGGTGAGGTCGACCACGGTGCGGCCCGTCTCGGTCAACCGCTGGACCACTTCGTCGCGGCGCTTCGCATCCGGGAGCGCATCGAGGCAGATCAGCGCCAGTTCGGTACCGACGCACATCAACACGTTGGTGTGGTAGATCGGTGTGCCGTCGTCGTCGCACGCGTCGAACACCATCGGCTCGTAGCCGTTGTGGGTGCAGAAGCGTTCGAGGATCACGGGGTCGGCCCGATGCGAGCGTGCCACGTACGCGATGCGCCCGATGTGGTCGAGCACCATCGCGCCCGTCCCCTCGAGGAACAGGCCGTCGTACTCCAGGCCCGAGTAGTCGATGACGTCCTGCACCCGGTACTGCGCCTTGAGCAGTTCGATCACGTCGTGGCGTCGCTCGAGTCGGCGGTTCGGCGTGCACATCGGATACGTCACGATGCGGCCGCCGCGATGCGTGGAGAACCAGTTGTTCGGGAAGACGCTGTCGGGTCGTTCGGCAGATTCGTCCTCGAACAGGTGGACGCGAACGCCTCGGGCCGTGAGCGCGTCGGCCAGCGCCGTGCATTCTGCATACGCCGCAGCAGCGACATCGACGGCGCCTCGACCGTCGGCATCCGACTGGAACACGTTGTCGGCCGCGGTCTGGGGGTTGACGGAGAAGTGGTGCGGCCGGATCATCAACACCGTCGTCGGCGCCTGCAACGAGTGTCGACGTGCAGCGACCGTCGTCGACGTGCTGATCGATGTGGGCGTCGAGGTCATCGAGGTACCGGTCGACGTGGGTGTTGACGTCGTCGGCACGGCGACAATGGGGGCGACGACCATCCCAGCAGCCTCGGGGTGTGCGCTCACACCGTTGCCGGTTGATGGACGTCGACGAGGGCGAAGAGGTTCTTGGGGTCAACCGGCTCGGCGATCAGGTCGATGATCTCGTAGTAGTCGGTGCCGGTGATCGAGTCGTACAGGAACTTCAACGCGGTGAAGTCCTCGATCGCGAAGCCGACCGAGTCGAACAGGGTGATCTCGTCGTCCGACGTGCGGCCCGTGGCGGCACCCGTGAGGACCTGCCACAGCTCGGTGATCGGCCAGTCGCGTGGGAGGAACTGGATCTCGCCCTCGATGAAGGACTGCTCGGGGAATTCGACGAAGATCGAGGCCTGCCGGGTGAGGTCGATGTCGAGTTCGGTCTTTCCCGGGCAGTCGCCGCCGATCGCGTTGATGTGCAACCCGGTCGGCTCGCCGGCTGCAGCCGCAGCGGCGCGTGCGTTCGAGACCATCTCGGCGGTCAGCACCGCGGCGTTCTTCTTGTCCGCTGTGCAGGTGGTGACGATCTGGGCACCCATGACCGCATCGGCTGCGTCGGAGCAGAGAGTGACGTCGAAACCGAGGCCGGTCGCGTTGCGTTCGAACTTGGCCATTGCGGCAGTGTCGACGTCGAACACCCGCAGTGTGGTGATCCCGAGGTTGGCGCGGAAGGCGAGTGCTTGGAACTCGGACTGTGCACCGCTGCCGATCATCGCCATCGTGCGGGCGCCGGCCGGAGCCAGGACCTTGGCGGCCATGGCCGACGTTGCAGCCGTGCGCAGGGCGGTGAGCACCGTCATCTCCGAGATCATCAACGGGTAGCCCGTGTCGACGTCGGCGAGGGCACCGAACGCCGTGACGGTCTGCAGACCGCGGGTCGAATTGATCGGGTGGCCGTTGACGAACTTGAACCCGTAGGTCTCGCCGTCGCTGGTGGGCATGAGTTCGATCACGCCGTGCTCGGAATGGCTCGGGATGCGCGGCGTCTTGTCGAAGACGGGCCAGCGACGGAAGTCGGCTTCCATCGCAGCGACGAGGTCGACGAGCAACGGTTCGAGGCCGGTGTCCGACGCCCATCGGGCGAGGTGGTGGACGTTGACGAATCGAACCATGAGGGTGCTCCAGTCGAGAGTGTTCGCAGGGATGCCACCACCGTACGATCGGTCGATGTGCATCATCAATCCACACATGGGGTGAATGATGTGCATCCACAGAGCAGAATGTGCATGGTTGATCTACGATCTGCACGATGGCCGACGTCGACGACCTCGATCGCAAGCTGATCGCACTGTTGCGGACCGATGGTCGCGCTCCCGTCACCACGCTCGCCCGTCAACTCGGCGTGACCCGGGCGACTGTCAACAGTCGACTCGAACGGCTGCTCGATTCGGGCAAGGTGCTCGGCTTCACGGTGCGGATGCGTGACGACCACGGTGACGACGATGTGCGGGCGATCAGCCTGATCGAGGTGGAGGGCCGCTCGACCAACGAGGTGATCAAGGCGCTGCGCGGGCTGCCCGAGATCCAGTCGCTGCACACCACGAACGGCGGCTGGGATCTGGTGGCGGAGATGCGCTGTGAGTCGCTCGCGGAGTTCGATCAGGTTCTGGGCCGGATCCGCTCCGTCGACGGCGTCATCAACTCCGAGACCAGCCTCCTCCTCAACTCCGTCCTCCGCCACTGAAACCAGCCGAAACCAAACGGTGTCAGCTTGGGTTTCAGGCGAGGAGGCGGCCGTGGCGGTGGCGGGTGCGGCTGATGGCCTGCTCCTTCACCCAGTGACCGAGTTCGATCGTGGCGCCCGTGACGGGTGGGTCGACGTCGATCGCGATGTCGGCGTCGTGGAGGATGCGGCGGGCATCGTCGTCGAGCGAGGTGAGCAGGCGGACGCGATCGGGTCGCTTCGCTGTCGCCGCGAGGCGCTGGGCGAAGTCGAGGTCCGACTCCCGGTCCACGAATGACACGGTGAAGCGGACACCCGACACGGAGGCGGCGGCCCGCAGGACGTCGACGTGCCAGTCGGTCAGCGCGACGCGAGCGACAACGGACTCGAGCGGCAGGTACCGCAGGATGTTCGCCTCGGCGGTGAGGCCGGTCGCGTCGTGCTCGACCGAGTACCGGTCGGCCCACACCTGCTCGAAGGAGGTGCGCAGCCGAGCGACGTCGTCGACCTCGTTGCCGGAGATCCGTGCGAGTTGGGCGACGTAGCCGGGCCCACCGGCCTTGCATCCGCCACCGACCGAGGAACGTTTCCACCCGCCGAACGGCTGGCGCTCGACGATCGCACCCGTGATGTGACGGTTGACGTACGCGTTGCCGACCTGCACTTCGGCGAGCCACTGCTCGACCTCGGCGTCGTCGAGGGAGTGGATGCCGCCGGTCAGCCCGAGGTCGCCGGCGTTCTGCAGTGCGATGGCGTGGTCGAGGTCGTCGGCACGCAGCAACCCGAGCACCGGGCCGAAGCATTCGGTGAGGTGGAACCACGATCCCTCGCGAACACCGAGACGCACACCCGGTGACCAACTCGTGCCTTCGGGAGCCCCGGGCGTGTCGAGCAGGACCGGCTCGACCAGCCACGACTCGCCGGCGTCGAGTGTGGTGAGGGCCCGTTCGAGTTTGCCGGTGGGTGGTGAGATGAGCGGGCCGACCATCGAGCCCGGGTCCGCGGCGGCTCCCACCCGCAGCGACGTGACCGCGTCGCGCAGGCGGCGACGGAACGTCGGGTCGTCGTAGACCTCGGCCACGACGATGCCGAGGCTCGCCGCCGAACACTTCTGTCCGGCGTGGCCGACTGCGGAACGGACGAGGTCGCGGATCGCCTCGTCGACGTCGGCCGATGGCGTGATGACCAGCGCATCCTTGCCGCTCGTCTCGGCGAGCACCCGCAGGTCGGGGCGCCAGCCGAGGAACATCGAGGCCGTCTCGTGGGCGCCGGTGAGCACGATCGTGTCGACGTCGCGATGGGTGACGAGGTGCTTGCCGACCGGGCCGTCCTCGCACACGACGAGTTGCAGGACGTCACGCGGCACGCCGGCACGCCAGAACTGATCGGCGATCCAGGCGCCGACGGTCGTGGCCTCGGGCGCCGGCTTGAGGATCACGCTGTTCCCGGCTGCCAGCGCTCCGGCCACGCCTCCGGTCGGGATCGCATACGGGAAGTTCCAGGGGCCGACCACGACCACGACGCCCCGACCGGACACCTCGAGGCCCGCGTCGATTGCGTCGTCGAGGCGGTCGCTGCCGGTGGTCGCGTAGTAGCGGCAGAAGTCGATTGCCTCGCTGACCTCGGGGTCGCCCTCGTGGATCGTCTTCGCGACCTCGGCCGCCATCAGCCCGATCGTCTCTGCCCGTTCGTCGCTCATCAGGTCTGCGGCCGCGAGCAACCATCTGCGCCGCTCGTCGAAGGAGTGCCCGCCGGAACGTCCTGTCTCACTCGGCACCTCCGTGGCGTGATCGTCGTCAGGACCTCCGGTGGCGATCGGACCCGGCGTGACCGGGTCGGCCCGATCAGCGACGCCGGCGAGGTGGGCGGCCGTTGCGACGGACATGAGGGCGTCGATGGCGGCCGTGGCGGTGACGGCGGTGACCGGGGGCGTCGGCGGGGTGGCGACGGCGTCGAGCAAGGCGGTTCGAGTGGAAGCGTCGGTCAGATCGCTGTCGGGTTCGGCGACGAAGCGCGAATCGGTGTCGACATCGAGGGGGAGGGGAGCGCGCCGCCGGGAGCGGTCGACATCGTGGCGGGCGCTCACCGCGGCGCAGAACCGGTCGGCCTCGAGGTCGAACTCGGGGGAGTCGGGGGTGAGCGTGAACAGCGAACGCAGGAAGTTGTCGGGTTGGGTGTTCTCGTCGAGGCGCCGCGACAGGTACGCGATCGATGCATCGAAGTCGTCGTCGGCGACGACCGGGGCGTACATCAGCAGGCGGCCCGCTGCGGCGTGGACGGCCCGCGCTTGCGCCGGCGCCATCCCTTCCAGCATCTCGAACTCGATCCTGTCGAGCACGTTGCGATCGGCACCGATCGTGAGCGCCCAGGCGATGTCGAACAGGTTGTGCGAAGCGAGCCCCACGCGCACGGCCGATGCCCACTCCGGACGCAGCAGAGAATCGAGCATCGCCTTGTAGCTGGCATCCACGTCGGCCTTCGTGCCGTACGGCGCCGGGGTCCAGCCGTGCAACTCCGCCTCGACCGCCTCCATCGCGAGGTTCGCTCCCTTGACGAGACGCACCTTGATCGTGCCGCCGGCGCGAGCGTGTCGCTGTACTGCCCACTCACCGAGTCGGTCGGCGGCGTCGTGGGTGTCGGGCAGGTACGCCTGCATCACGATCCCGGCGTCGATCGCGGCGAACTCGTCGGCGTCTAGGACGCGCATGAACGACTGCACCGTCAGTTCGAGATCGCGATACTCCTCCATGTCGAGGTTGACGAACGTGCGCACCGACGCCGACTCTGCAGCCCGGTACAGCGTCCGCAACCGCTCGCAGATCCGGTCGAGCGACAACTCGAACGCCATGGCATCGAGGTTCGCGACGACCGCCGACACCTTCACCGAGACGTAGTCGACATCGTCACGTCCGATCCGGTCGAGCACACTGGCGAATCGTTCGTCGGCTTCGGCGTCGGACAGGATCGCCTCACCGAGCGGGTTGACGTTGATCTTCACGCCATCGCGTGCCCGACGCTCCAGATGAGTTGCGAAGTCGGGATCGTCGGCGGGGATGACGATGCCGTGGGTCTCGGCCTTGATCCGCTTCACGACGAGCGGCATCACGATCCGAGGCAGACGGGGGGCGACGATGGCACCGGCCCGCAGCAGCAGCGCGTCGACGCGGCCGACGGCAGTCGTCCGGTGTCGGCGCACCACATCGGCGAAGCGGTCAGCAGCCAGAGCCGGGTCGTCGATGCGCAGGACCTGGTCGGTCATGGCGAAGATCATCTGGCGTCCGCATTCGTCGGCGAGCAGTGCGCCCAGCCGCTCCCGGCGACGGATCTCACGTCGCGATTCGTCGTGCAAGCTCGTGGAGAGCAGGCGACGAGCGAGTTCCACCGCCTCATCGGCGAGCGCTGCGTCGGTGAGGGCAGCGTCGTGGTGAGCAGCCTCGTCGAGAGCTGCCCCGTCGAGAGCAGCCCCGTGGAGAGCAGCGTCGGAGCGTGGGGACGTCGGGAGCGCTGCGGTGTCGGTCATACGTACATGTAAGACGAACAGCACGTCCCGTGTCTCGGACGCGATCGACACATCGCGCTGGAGAATTCCACCCAGGGAGCGAACCCGGGTCTGACCGTGTCCGGCACGTCAGGCCGTTCTGCGGGCACACTGGCACCATGCTGGATCGGTCGTTGGAAGCGGTCACCGATGTGCTCGCGACCGTGCCGAACGTGATGTTCAGCATCAAGTCGGTCGACGGAACCTACCTTGCGGCGAATCGCGCGTTCGCCGAACGAGCCGGGCTCGACGGTCCGGGACAAGTGGTCGGTCGGACGGCCGCCGACCTGTTCCCCCATGATCTCGCCGAGCAGTACGCCGCGCAGGATCGGGCGGTCATCGAGACGGGCCTGATGCTGAGCAACGAGTTGGAGGTGATCACCCGCCCCGACCGCTCGTACGGCTGGTTCCTCACCTCCAAGTCGCGATGGACCGGCGACCGTGGGGAGGTCGCAGGCATCGTGTCCGTGTCGGTCGATCTGCGCACGGCGGTCGACGGCACCGCTCCGCACGCCCGACTCGCCGACGCCGTCGACGTGGCTCGTCGGCGCTACGCCGAGCGTCTCGAAGTGGCCGATCTCGCGGCCGCCGCCGACATGACGGTGAGCCGACTCGAACGCACCGCACGCCGGGTCCTCGGGCTCACGCCGAAGCAACTGATCATGCGGTTCCGGCTCGAGGAGGCGCTGCGTCTGATCACCGCGACGGACATCGCGCTCGCCGACGTGGCGACCCGGTGCGGGTACTACGACCAGAGTGCGTTCGGTCGCCACTTCCGCCAGGTGGTCGGTTCGTCACCGGCCGCCTACCGCACCGCTCACCGCCTCAGCTGACCAACCTCTGCTGATCCTTCCCGGAAGGATCAACAGAGGTTCGCTCCTGACAGGTTCGGGCGCGATCAGGCGTCGGGAGGGATCAAGGTGTTCGCGAAGATCTGCCAGGCGAGCGCGCTCTTGGCGAGCAGGCTGAGCACGATGTAGACGGTCTCGCCGAACACGTAGTCCTTCCACTTACCGATGCCCTTGTACTGCAGCCACTGGTTGACGGCGAAGGAGTTGAAGAACACGAAGATCGTGACGATGATCCCGTAGACGAAGCCGGGCGGCTGCTCGCCACCCTCGATGCCGGCGTTGATCACGAGGTACGCAGCGATCGCCGCCCACGGCCCGATGCCGGCGATGCACCCGAACCAGAACGGCGTCCACCAGCGGTCGCCGGTCGGCGTGTTGACCATCTCCATCAACCACCCGAACAGGATCATCGAGGCGTTGACGAACGCGATCGCGATCAGGGCGGCGATGTCGGTGATCCCCGTGATCAGCGCGATGAGCACGATCATCAGCGACGCAGACAGCGAGTACTCGACCCACCGGAGTCGGTTCCGACCCCGCCGCAACTCGCGCGAGTAGAAGCCGAAGCCGCCGGGCGCGGCGATGACGAAGTGGAACAGCGCCGACAGGTACATGAACGCCGCCGTGCCGAGGGCGATCGGCAGGCCGCCGACTTCGTTCAGTGACCCGTCGGCGAGGGCGGTCCCCGGCGGCCCGTTGATGTTGAACGTGCTGGTCGGCAGCTTCACGCTGGTGTCGCCGAGGACGAGCATCAGCGTGCCGGAGACGAAGTGGAGTGCGCCCATGACGGCGTTGAAGATGCGCAGCTTGCCGAGGCGGGCGTCCGACACCTCGACGGTGGGTGCGTCGAAATCGACGGTGAGTGTGGTCATGGCGCCAGTGCTACCCCACCGGGTGGGCTGTCAACCGATCGAGGTCGACTTCGCTCGAGTCCAACATGCGTGCCCCGGCGCCCGGGGCGTCGACTCACTCGACGAGGGTGCACTCGCCGTTGGCGTTCAGGAACTTCTCGGCGACTCCTTCGGTGGCGACCACGTCCTCGCCCGAATCGACGGCCTGGAAGAAGGCCGCCAGGTCGTCGACGCTCACCCCGACGAGTTTGCCGGCGATGCACTCGGCCTCGTCCTGCGGTGCCCCCTGGTCCACCATCAGCGCAACGAGGTCGTCGGCTGACGAACTCGCTCCATCGGAACCTCCTCCGCCACTGCTGCCTCCGCATGCGGTGAGCGTGATGATCGCCGTTGTCGCGACGAGCGTGGTGACGAGGCGTCGATTCATGGCTGTCTCCCTGTTCTTCCGCGTGGGTGGATCCACGCTGCGGTGTGTCGGGCAGACGATCTCACAGACGGCAGTTGCCGCGTCGAGAGTTTCGGCCGCGACGACCGGGTCCGTCGTCGGAGAGCCGACCGAGCGGCCAGATCCGTGGATCAGCCGCGACGCCAGACCGAGACGTGTGACGGGCTGGCCGCAGTGAAGTCGGATCGGTCCCAGTCCGCCCAGCGGTGAGCGAGGGTCAACCCGGCGAGACGCGCCATCAGGTCGTACTCGGCCGGGTACGCCCAGCGATGTTGCGACGAGAACGACGACGTGTGACCGTTGCGGTTCCAGCGGTGGTGTGAGATCGATCGCTGGTTCACCACGTCGTACTCGTCGATGCCGATGTGTTCGTCCGACACCTCGAACGGGATGAACCGCTCACCCGGTTGGAGCCGCTGGAGTCGTGGGACCTGCGTCTCGACCACGAAGTGACCGCCGGCGTCGAGGTGGTCGGCAGCGTTCGCGAAACAGTCCACCTGTTCGTCCTGGGTGAGCAGATTCGTGATCGTGTTGAACACGAGGAACACGAGCGAGAACCGACCGTCGACCCGCGTCGTGGCCATGTCGCCGATCTCGACCGGCACTTGATCCGCGCCCGGCTTGCGCATCATCTCGTCGACCATCGCCTGTGACAGTTCGATGCCGTGGACGTGGACTCCGCGGCGCGCGAGAGGCAGTGCGATGCGGCCCGTCCCGCTCGCGAGCTCCAACGCTGCACCATCACCGGCGAGGCCGGCGAGCACGTCGAGCACCGGTTCGATGACCTCGGGTGCCGACATGGACGAGACGTCGGTGTCATAGGTGGCGGCGATCTCGGCACCGAAGATGTCGTTGGGCACGACCGGAGTGTCGCATC
>JBBSOH010000126.1:0-10610 GCA_038259945.1 Acidimicrobiales bacterium | reverse complement strand
TCGTCACCGGCTCAGGGGACGAGACGGCACGCTCGATGGTCATGCGCTGATCGCCGAACTCGATCTGGGCGCCCTCCGGAATCGGGATCCACCGGTCACTGGGGACCGCCGTCTCCCCAGCGGAGTGGTGCAGGAAGGTGCCGTTCGACGAGCCGAGGTCGGTGATGATCAGGTCGGACTGGTCGAGGTCGATGCACAGGTGCGACTTGGAGACGAGCGGATCTCCGTCGACCTCGATCGTGGAGCCGTCGTCGGATCGGGGGTCGCGCCCGATCGTGACCGGCCCGCGCATCTCGTGATCCGGGTGTCCGGCGATTTTCAATGTTGCGATCAGGTCGCCCGTCTCGTCGCTCGTCGTCACGTCGTGGTCCCTTCGTTCGTCCGGTCGCGTACCATGCGCCCCGTTTCTATCTGTTCCTGCCCGTCGAACCCGTCGCATTCCACGGGGACATCTCCCCGAAACGACCGGCAGCCCTGTCGTCATGCACCCCTGACATCATCGCCCGATCGTCACCACCCCGTCGCCGCCACCCGGTCCCCACCGCTCACCAGAGCGTGTCTTCAGCGGAACCGCTGATGCGTACGGTCTCCGACGGGAACACCAGGCACTCCGAGGTCCGCTCCCCCTCGCTGGCGTAGCGGACGTCGTTGGGTCGGATGGTGCGCAACCTCAGTTTCGAGTCCTCGAGGTCGACACCGAGGAAGTCACGGTAGGGCTGGAGGCACTGGTCGAACAGAAGGTCGTCGATGGCGAGCTGGTCGTAGTCGGCCGGAGCGTCCTGGAGGTCGAATCGGGCGATCATCTGGGCGTCGTGGAACTCGTCGCAGTCCACCCGCTCGTAGACGAGGATCTCCTCGACGACGGTGTAGTTCCCGCAATCACCCGGCTCGAGCCCACTCAGGTCGCTCGCCACGAACTCGCCGACAGGGAGCGGGTCGGCGGGGATGGTCTCGGGCGTCGGTTGCAACGACACGGTGAGGAAGACCGTGCCTCCGGCCGGGAGCCGTTCGGCTCCCACCGGGCTCTGCTCGATCACCTCGTCGAAGAATTCGGCGTCGGTCGCGATGACCATGGTGATGTCGGGAGCGAAGTTCACGAGGCGCGCTTCTGCAGTCGCCTGGTTGACGCCGATGACGTTCGGGACCGGCAGCGTCTCGGTCCCCTCGGGGAAGGTCGCGGTCGACTGCGGCTGCACCGGCTGACTGTCGACGACTGCGGGAGCGGGCGGCGCCACCGTGCTCGGAGGGAGAGTTGCCAACGGGACGGAATCGCCCGTGTCACCGCCCGACATCCCGGCGACACCGAAGAACAGGCCACCAGCGACGAGCGCCACAGCGACCGCGGTGACGCCGATCGTGCCCGCCTTCATGCCCGCCCTATGTTGCCAGTTCGAGCACGGCGACGGTCAGGTCGTCGTTGACCATCTTGCCGTCGGTTCGGTCGGCGATCAGCCGGGTGGCGATCGCATCGGGCTCGGCGCCGTCGAGGAGTTGGAAGCGTTTCGGGTCGCCCAACAGCCACTCCGAGACGGCATCGCTCGCCAGCACCAGCAGGTCGCCGGGGGAGGTCGGGATCGTGGTCCACGTGGGTTCGTCGTGCTGACGGTCGGGCATCGACCCGAGCAGCGACGGGTGAGATCCGAACTGCTCGGCATCCTCGTACGGGAGCGACCGACGAACCACCCGCTCACCCGACGGTCCGGTCAACACGAAGGCACAGGAGTCGCCGAGACACATCACCGTGGCCACCCTCGATCCGCCATCGCTCATGATCGCGGCACCCACCACCGTCGAGAAGGCGCCCTGGCGTGCACCCTGCTCGCTCCACCACCCGTTCGGGTCATCGGACTCGCGACGCACCGGCTCGGGCGTGGCAACGCGTGCCTCGCCCAGCCACTCGGAGAACGAACCGACCGACAGCGGCTTGGGCGGAGTCGAGACGAACTGCTTGGCGAGCGTGTCGGCCCACGACACCGCGCCGAACGAGGACGACGCTCCGTCGGCCACGGCGAGCACCCCTCGCCGTGGGTCGACCGCGACCGCGTCTTCGCACTCGTCGATCGTGTTGCCGTGCTTCGCGATACGGATCGAGAAGACGCGGCGCTTGCCTTGGGAGTTGGTCTTGATCTCGACGCTCGTCGGATCGAACAACGCAGGGTCCAAGGTCGCAATGTGCTTCTCGAGCGTCGGTGCGGTCGCGTTCTGGTCCACCGGTTCACCGATCTTCGGCGGCTCGACCCCACGCGGTGGGGGCAGCGATTCCGAGGTGGTCTGCGGCAACGGCCCAGAGCTCGCGCCGGGGGCGAGGCCGAGACTGTGATCGCGTCGGGGCGACATCGCCGAGTCGAGCAGCCAGAACGCAGCGATGGCTGCAGCTGCGGCCACCGCGATCCACACGAACCCGACGTCACTGACGGCAGCGACCGCGCCGACGATCGCGGCGACGACCCCGCTCAGTACGAGTCTGCCGATCAGGTCGTCACTCACTGCAGATGGTTCGGCGGCGGTCATCGCAGCAGGTGTCCCACGGAGGTGCCGACGTTGAGGAACGACACGACGGCTCGGAAGTCGGCGTTCATCGACATCCCGCGTGCGCCTGGCTCCGCCTGGTAGCCCTGTCGGACGGCGGCGGCCCGCATGAACTCGGGGAGTTCGCTCGACATCGTGAACAACTGTCGGGCGAAGCGGTCGCCGAGTTGGTTGACGTCGTTCGGGAACATCGCGGGAGCGAGCACGCTTCCCGTGGCGAGCATGATGTTGAACATCAGCAACGGCCCGTCGTCGGAGCTCAACTGTTTGAGCCTCTCGGCCCACGTGGCTGCATCACCATCGGTCGACTCGCCGTCGGTGAGGTTGATGACGATCGGTGGGAAGCTCTGCGGGTAGGTCTGGATCCACGAGTGAGCGATGCGCCCGGCGCGGTCCATGGCGGCACACATCGGTGTCCCGCCTTCGTTGAGCGGTTCGACCCAGATCGGCATGCGGTAGGACAGTGGCCCGTCGCTGGTCTGACGGGTGCGTTCTTCGATGCGCAGCGGGTGCTGTGCGAGGTCGGTGGTCCACGCGAGGTCCCCCTGCTGCCCCGGAACGTTGATGCAGGTGTCGATCACCGCGTTCGCTGCCTGATCCGTTCGGTATCCGATGACCGACACCGCGAAATACGGACGCGGTGGTTCGGTGTGCGACTTCGAGCAGCGCTGGATCAACTCCATCACCGTGGAGTTCAACTGCTCGGCCACGACCACCGACTTGGGGGTGTCGGTGCCCGCCATCGGGTCGTACATCGAGGCCGACTGGTCGACCAGGAAGATCAGGCAACTCGGCGTCGCCCTGTCGACTCGCTGTGTGTACATCAAAGCCCTCCTTGATTCTTCTCGTCGTCGAAGCTGCACCCGACCATCGCCGGCCTCGCCTGGAGCACGAAGAACTCGAACAGGTCATCGTCGTTCGAGATCCGCGCCGCTGAGCACAGGAGGCGACTCCCGTTGCCCGTGAATCCCGCTTCGATGTCGTCGGGGCACCCGTCCGGGAACTCGGCGAAGGATTCGAACTCCTGACCGAGAGCCGCCGACCACGCTTCTTGCGGCGTGGATCCGGCGGCAGCGAGGCGCTTCGCGATCACGGTGAGGAAGATGTCACGGTCGAGCGTGAGTTCGGTGCGTTCGAGGTTCGAGAGCGATGCGCTCACGTTCTCGAAGGCGTCGGCCGAACACGGGAACGCCTGTCCTGCTCCCGTCCGTTGCGGCTCACCTTCGACGTCTTTTCCACCCGCTGGTTGCGTGGACTCCCGTTGGCAGAGTTCTCCGTATGCGACGGGAAGGCCGTCGACGAACTCGACCAACCGCTCGCCGGTCGCGATCCCGACCACGTCCTCCAACTCTCGGACGTCGATGAAATCTTCGCCCAGTTCGTCGAGCACCAGGAACTGTTCTTCGCTGAGTTCACTTCGAACCACCACGAACTCGGGCGGGCCGACGTCGTACTCCAGACGGAGCACGGTCACACACGCGATTCCAGAACCCGGGAAGGTGACTTGATCACCGGACCCGGGATCGTCCTGGTCCGGTTGGGTCGGCGGTGATGTCGTTGTTGCCGGATCCGGTGGGGGCACGGTGTTCTCTCGGTCTTCGCCCTGCTGTGGTGGAGGTCCGACCGTCGTGGTCTCCAGTGTCTCGTCGACCTCGGCGGCGGCGGGTTCCTGTGCCGGCTCGGCATCCTGCTCCGGAGCTTCACCGCCGCGACTCGGCTGGGTCACCTCGACGTCGGTCTGATCGCCCTCGGAA
The DNA here is from genome assembly GCA_038259945.1 of Acidimicrobiales bacterium. Taxonomy (GTDB): domain Bacteria; phylum Actinomycetota; class Acidimicrobiia; order Acidimicrobiales; family Ilumatobacteraceae; genus Ilumatobacter_A. Next base: position 6,327 of record JBBSOH010000126.1, on the reverse strand, counting down.
ACGACGACGGTCTCGTCGTCGGCGAGACCGACCCCGACGAGGGTGACTCCGAAACCGATCGCGAGTGCAGCGAGTGCGGCAACGAGGCGCTGGGGATTCATGAGCGAACTCCTTGACCGGATTCGGACTTGATCTCGAGCCGGACGAACACGCCGGCGACGGCCATCACCTGACCCGAGTACATGGCGAATCGTTGCGGTTGGGGTGCACCGTCGACGAGTATCGCAACCTCGGACGTGACCTCGGCGTGATGGTCACCGATGTCCATCTGGACCGCTCTGGCACCGAGGTCTCGGCCCTTGACCACGAGCGTGTCGCTGCTGCTCCCGCCGATGGTCACCGTGTTCGTGTGGAAGTCGATCACGGTGCCCTGACCCGGCCCTTCGATCACGGTGAGCGATCCGTTGCGAGCGGTGCGGATCGCGACTGCGACGAGCACACCGATCAGCATCGCCACGAAGCTGGCGATCAGCAGCACCTGACCGTCGAAGCCGTTCACCTTCAGGGCCCGGTTCTCGAACTCGGCACTCGTGGCACCGTGGACCAGACCTCCGACGAACCCGGCAATGGCGCCACCCGAGAATGCGTATGCCGCCGCCTTCGGCGACCGCAGGAGTCCGATCGCCAACCCGACGAGCGCAGCCGTGAGCGCCCACACGTACGCAACGAGAACCGCATTGCGGGTGTCGCCGACGCTCAGCGTGGCCCGAGTCATGACGTCGGCGACGAAGACGGCCACGACGCCAGCCACGAGGCCGACGGCGGCCCCGATCAGGAACCGACGAAGCGCGAGGGAGTAGTTCGACAGGTTGAGCGCCGGCCACGAGTGGACCATGCCACCGAGCATGGCGGCGACCATGCCGACGAACAGCCCGCCGTCGAGTTGTGCCTCCGAGCTGATCGCTTGCAAGATCCCACCGAGGATCGACCCGACCAGTCCGGCGACGGCACCGCTCACGAGCCCGGCGAGCACTGGTTGACCGGTGACCTTCGCCAGCCCCGACCGACGTGGTGCGCTGGCGCGTGCTGCGGCAGGAGTCACCACGCCCGGCCGCCCCGACGGTGCCGATTGGAGGTGGTGCACCGCAGGCCGGGCCTGAGCCGGCGCTCCCTGGTTCGAGAAACCGGGTCCTGACGGCCCGGCTCCGCCCGGTCCCGGGACGGCCGCCAGTCCGGGTGCGCCTGGAGTGGTCGGCTGGGATGCGGCGATCCCGGTGTGGGTCCCGCCCTTCCAGTAGCTGCCCTCGCCAGCGGGCGGGCCGTTCGACGGCCCGGGCGGCGGCGGAGTCGGCCCTCCGGCGTTCCACCACTCGTTGGTGGCGACCGTGACCGGGAGACCACCCGTGACGGTCGGCGACTGCGCCGGCTCGGGCTCGGCCGTGAGGGCGGATGGGTCGAACGATGCGTCCAGCACTTCGCGTACCGACATCGCAGGCGGTCGACCCGCCCGGGCGAACGCATGCAGGCGGCCGGTCAGGTCGACGACCTCGTCGCTCGACGACTTCGCCAGCACCTTCCACACCTCTGCCGTGTCGGGCTCGTCGAAGTCGGTCTTGACGAACAGCAGGTTCTCGCCGGTCATAAAGCGCGACAGGCTCTGGTCGTTCGAGAGAGCAAGCATCGACAGTGCGATCACGAGCGCCGAGAACGTGTCGACGTACGGACCCCAGTCGGTGTCGGACCGGTTGACGTGCTGGTAGTTCGGATGGCCGTACTCGTTGGGCGGGCCGACTCCCATGTCGGGCACCCAGATGCCGTCGAGGTCGACCAGTTCGAACTCGTCGTCGTCGGTGAGCAGGACGTTGCCGTGCTGGTAGTCGCCGTGGGCGAACTCCTTGTCCTGCAGGATCTCGACCAGGTCGAGCCAGCGATCGGCGAGGCGAGAGAGACGCGCCGGATCGTCGAGACGATCCTCGATGGCGATGTGCAACGGGTCGCCCGACACCCAGGGCATGATCACCACGGGCCACCACTGGCCGTGCACTCGGACTCCCTCGTCGAGCCACGTCGCCGCCACGACCGCGGGCACGTGGTACGCCTCGACGTGCTCCTCGAGCGCCCGGTAGCGGAGGCGGCCGTCGTCGTGAGCGCTGAGCAGGCAGCGCACCGCGACCGGGCGTTCGGTGGCCTGCATGTGGAAGGCAATGGCGTTCTGGCCGCTCGCCGATGCCGGGATCCCGAGTGGGGTGAGCGTGAGTCGGCCGGTCTGCAACTCTGGGTCGGAGAACGACGTACTCGGCTGCTGAACCGATGCTGCGTATTCAGTACCGGTCGGCCATCGACTCGACCTGCTCGTTGCGATCTGGCTCATGTCCACCACCTTTCGTTCGACGTCGGCGGCAGCGGCTTGGGCGGTCCCGACACCTGACCCGAGCGCTGTCCGGAGGGGTCGCCCGACGGTGGCGGCGGCGATGGCCGGGAATCGCTGCTCCGATCGAGAGGGTTCGGCGGCGGCGGTTGTGACGGTGATCCCGACGGCGGCTGCGAACTCGACGACGGGGAGGACCGACGGTCCTTGCTGGGTCGCTCTGCGGTGACGTCGTCGCCACGCGCCTCGCGTCGACGGCGCCGCCGGGCCGCGATCGGCGACTCCTTCTCCTCCTCGAGCCTGTGCGACCCGGGGCTGGTCACGTCGGAGAGCAAGCCGAAGCAGTCGTTCGCAGTCGGGCGTTGCGTCGGATCCTCCGCCAGACAACGTTCGATGATGTCGGCCACCTTGTCGGCGACCGCATCCTTGCCGCGGTTGTCGCGGGTGAGGTTCGGGTCGGCGCCGCGTCCTCCCCGGAAGGATGGCGGTTCGCCGTAGAGCATGTGGAACATCGAGGCCCCGAGGGAGTACACGTCGGTCGGTGATCCGATGTCGGGGTCGTTGTCGAGTTCCTCGGGGCTGGCGTAGCGCACCGACAACGCAGTGGTGTGGGTCTGGAACTCCGCCGACCGCTGAATGGCGGCGATGCCGAAGTCGCACAGCTTGACCTGGCCGAAACTGTTGACGAGCACGTTCTGGGGCTTCACGTCACGGTGGACGATCCCGACGTCGTGCGCTGCCTGCAGCCCCGACGCAGTGGCCGCACCGATGAACGCGACGCGTGCCGCCTTGGTGTTGCCCGCCTCGTCGGAGTCGAGGACGGACCCTCGGCTCATGAACTCCATCACGATCGCCGGACCGTTCGCCGTGCTGACGACCTGCTCGACCTGGACCACGTTGGGGTGGCCCTTCAGCGCCACCAGTGCAGCGATCTCGCGGCGGAGTCGACGTTCGAGCAGATCGTCGTCGTCACCGTGGGCACGATCGAGCACCTTGAGTGCGACCACCCCACCCGTCGAAGCACGTGTGGCCCTGTAGACCGAACCGAAGCCTCCCCCGGCCAATGGCGTCACGTCCGTGAACCCGTCGATGTGCAGACTCATCGCAGCACACCGCTCGTTACGACGGGCGCGTTCAGGCCGGTTCGACCCGCTCCGGTTCCGCCCGGAGGGCACGCGCACGATGCGTCTGCTCTCACAAGGGTGCAAACCTACGAGATCGGGCAGGACGATGTCACCTTTCGGGGACTGTTCCCCGCCACACACCCGTGGGAGGAGGAGGTTCTCGCACTTCTGGGTCTCCCACAGCGCGGAACCAGCGGCGACAGAGACCCGGAAGCACGAGAGGACCGAAACGATCCTTCCCCGATCAGCACAACAGGACGACGACACGCCCGTTGCTGCTGGTCCCGGCGCTACGCAGGCGAGTCGCCCCGACCCGATGGAGGTGCGAGCGGTTCGCCTGCTGGCAACGCTGACTCCGGATCTTCACCGAGACCGCGGACTGCCACGTACACCGCTGCGGCGGCAGCGACGGCGACGCCACCCGCACCGAGTGCCCACGCCGCGGCATTGGACGAACTCCGTCCGTCGGCTGCCGCGCTCGGTTGTGGTGCCGCAACGGCCGATTCGTCGGCGCGTGGAGCGGGGGCGGAGATCACGGGCCCGGCGGCCACCGTGGGTGGAGCGGTCGATGCCGGCACGGTGGTCGTGGTCGATGTCGATGTGCTGGTCGGCAACGTGGGGGTGCTCGACGGGGCCGGGGCCGTGGTCGACGCTGCGGGAGCAGGCGACCCGGGCTGAAGTGCGGTGGGGGGCGGCGCCGTCGGGGCGGGCGTCGGCGCTTGTGTCGACGCCGGGACCGGAGCGACCGATGTCTCCGTGGACGGCTGCTGCGCAGGAGCCTGCGGATTGCCACGCAGCGCGTGGACTTCGGCCTGGACCCGCTCCTTGAGGTAGGGGTAGAAGGTGTCCCCCGGGCACGCCGTCTGACTCATCTCCCGGTGCCCGGAGATGATGTCTGCCGTGACCTGGGTGCCCTCGGACCACTTGTTCGAACCGCGCGACGTGAAGGTCGCCGTGGAACCCGGTGACGTGTCGAGACCGTAGCGGTTCGCGAGCCATGCGAGCGTGCCGTTCAACGAGGCCAGTTGCGCGTCGGTCGGATTGCGGTTCGTGAAGTCGCCGAGCAGGCAGACCAACTGGGCGTAGCCCTGGTTGCCGCCGGTCGCCGACACCTCCACAGCCTGCTGCAGGCTCCCGGTCCGACCCTCGAACACCCGGCCACCGGGTTCGACGAAGAAGTTGTAGGCCACGTCGGGCCACCCCTTGTCGGAGCCGGTGTGGAACTGGTACACCTCGCGGATCAGTTGGATCGGGTCACCCTCACTGGGTCCGGCCGTGTGGTGCACGAGCAGGAATCGGACGTCCTCGGTCTGGGGTTCGCCGAGGTACGGCCTGCTGTCACCCGACCACGCCGCACGCGGCTCGACGCTCACCCCGAACTCCGTCTGGAGCGAGCGAGCGGCCGCCGTCGGGTCGGGCCTGCCGAGCAACGCCGCAGTGGTGGCTGCACCAGCGAGTGCCAGCGCACGACGACGCGTCATCGGTGGCAGACAGAGCTCACACATCGACGCGCTCTCCTCGTTCGGTCGTCGGTGTCGCCGCCACTCTCACATCATGGCCTGCAGGAAGCCGGTCGGCCACGGCATCGCAGCACGCGGCGAGTTCATTCAAGCGATACGACGACCGTCGAGTTCTGCTCGCTGACGGTCACGAACCACGCTCGGCGTCGTTTGTTCGGCAATCGATGTCGAGAGCAGGGCGACGTGACGACCGAGCCTCCACGTGTCGTCGAACCAGCCGGACGAACGGACGCACTGCAGGAGTGACGCTGCATCACGAAGATCTCGATCCGAAGATCGTCGTTCCAGGAGGGTTTCGGCGAGCCACAACCTGGCCTGGGCCGACCACAGTGCCGCACCCGAACCATCTGCGAGTTGCACTCCTCGCTCCAAGAGATCCTTGGCATGATCGTGGTCGCCGGCGGCGAGGTGGGCGATCCCCGTGAACGTCGGGGCCGGGCCGAGAGCGACCGAACCGAAGCTCACGGTGACGAAGCGTTCGCCCAACGGTTCGAGGACGTCGACACACCGACGACCGAGCACCGAATCTCGACGATCACCGGCCACGAGCGCTGCGAGAGACACGACGGTCGAGTAGGCGTCGTCACGCGGGAGTCCGTCGATGCCGTCGACCAGACGGGCGTGGCAGGCGTCGTCGTGTGGGCGTGCCAACGCAGCAACGACGATCGCTCTGCTCTCCGGCTCGGCATCGGCCCAGGCATTCAGCGCATCTCCACGTCGATCGAGCACGCCCAGTTCGAGGTCGAGCAGCAATTCCAACGTCGCCGTCGCGACCTCAGCTGCATGCGTCCTCAGTCGGACTCCTGCGGCCCTTGCTTCGACCAGAAGCAGACGGGCGTCGGCGAACTGACCGCGGGCGATCGCATTGGTGATGGCACAGAGGTGCGAGCGAACGACGCCGAAGGCGAGCAACGCCCGCTCGGACACCTCGGCCAACGGCTGGAGAATCGCATCGGAGCGGGCGAGGTCACCAGTGGCGTAGGCGAGGCGGAGCGCAGGTTGGTATGCGAGTGCGAGCAGGAAGGGGTCGTTCACCGATTCGGCCACGTCGAGCGCACGTTCGACGTCGACTCGGAAATCGTCGGGGTCTGCTCCTTCGACCGCCTTCACGATCGAACGCGTTGCGAGACGAACCACTTCGGTTCGTGTCGAGCCGACCTCGCAGTGTTCGCGCTCAGCAGCTTCGATGAGCCGATGGGCCGACGGCCCCGCTCCCGTCACTGCGACGGTCACTGCCGAGGCGCACAGCAGGTCGATCCGGAGTGATGATGCCGCCGGAAGGAGGTCGAGCGGCTCGGCCAACTCGATCATGAGGTCGCGACGATCCACCGGAACGCCGTTGCCGAACTCGAACAGAGCGAGTCGAGCAAGCAAC
>JBBSOH010000125.1:0-10631 GCA_038259945.1 Acidimicrobiales bacterium | reverse complement strand
TTTGGGTGGTCGCACTGGGCACCAACGACATCAGCCAGTACGCGAGCGCCGACGAGGTCGAGGTCGAGGTCCGGTCGGTCCTCGACCAGATCCCGGACGAGGCACCGGTCGTGTGGATCAACACCTATTTCGCCGGCCGCCCCGACGACACGTCCACCGTGAACACGGCGATCGATCAGGCGTTGGCCGATCGCGACAACTCGGTGGTCGGTCGGTGGAGCGAGATCGCAGGGGCCGACGGCGTGTTGCGCAGCGACGGAGTCCATCCGAACTCCGAGGGCGCCGAGGTGTTCGCCACGTTCGTCACCAGCACGGTCACCGACTTCTTGCAGCGCACCTGACCCGTCGGTCGGCGGCGAGTCGATCGACCTCGCCGACCTGGACCTGTATCGAGAAAGGCGGGCTGCAGCCGCGCCGTCGTGTCGGGGACGAGCCGAGGATCAGCTCTCCCAGCGGGACTGGCCGAAGCGGTACCCGACGGACCGGACGGTCTGGATCAGGTTGGCGTGTTCCTCGCCGAGCTTGGCGCGCAGGCGGCGGACGTGGACGTCGACGGTCCGCGCGCCGCCGTAGTACTCGTATCCCCACACCCGGCTGAGCAGGATCTCACGGGTGAAGACCTTGCCGGGATTCTGCGCGAGGAACTTGAGCAGCTCGTACTCCATGTAGGTCATGTCGAGCGGGCGCCCGACGATGGACGCCTGGTAGGTCTCGAGGTTCAGGATCAGTTCGCCGTACTCGACCAGGTCGGCGGACTGCATCTCGACCTCGGTGGTGAGGAGGTGTCGCAGCCGAGCTTCGAGTTCCGACGGATGGAACGGAGCGAGGCAGAAATCGTCGAACAGGTCGTCACGGTGTTCGAGATCACCGAGCTGCGCACCACCCACGAGGACCAGGGTCGGGGTGGGCTGAGTGTGCTGTTTGCGCACCGTTCGCAGGAACGCCCAGGCCTCGTCGGGCGAATCGGTGGTGACGACCACGAGGCCCGCCCAACCGCCTTCGGGTTCGGCCTCGTTGGCCGCCGAAGCGCCGTCCACCGCCTTCCACGTGTACCCGGCGAGGTCGAGTGTGCGGGCGAGTTCAGGCGATGCCGGACCCGGCACGACGGCGATGCTGCGAGTGCTCATGTCGTCGTCACAACGCCTTCAGGTAGCGGTCCCGCTCGAACGGGGTCACCTGGGTCTTGTAGCCCCGCCATTCCGATCGCTTGTTGCGGAGGAACCACTCGAAGATGTGTTCACCGAGCGCCTCGCGCACCAGTGTCGACCCCTCCATGATCTCGAGCGCGTCGTACAGCGAGTGGGGGAGCTTGTCGACGCCGAGTTCGGTGAGGGCATCGTCGTCGATCTCGAACAGGTTGGCGTCGGCCTCGTCGGGCAGTTCGTAGCCCTCTTCGATTCCTTTCAGCCCGGCGGCGAGGATCAGACTGAACGCCAGGTACGGGTTGCAGGCCGGGTCGGTCGCTCGGTACTCGATGCGTGTGGCGAGAGGATTCGACCGCTTGGCGATCGGAACGCGGATGAGCCCGGAGCGGTTGTTGCGTGCCCAACTGATGTGGACCGGCGCCTCGAAGTCGGGAACGAGGCGCTTGTAGCTGTTGACCGTCTGGTGCGTGACGGCGGTGATCTCTCTCGCGTGTCGCAGGAGCCCGGCCATGAACGACTTCGCGGTGTCGCTCAGGTCGTAGTCGTCGTCGTCGTCGTAGAACGCGTTGTCGTCGCCGCGGAACAGCGACATGTGCAGGTGCATCCCCGAGCCCTGCAGCCCTTCGACCGGCTTGGGCATGAACGTGGCGTGCACCCCGTTGCGAGCGGCGATCTCGCGCACGGCGAGACGCAGGGTCATCACTGCGTCGGCCATGGTGAGCGCATCGGTGTGGCGCAGGTCGATCTCCTGCTGGCCGGGAGCGTCCTCGTGGAAGCTGTACTCGACAGGGATGCCCATCGTCTCGAGCGTGCGGATCGTCTGCTTGCGCAACTCGCCGGTGACGTCGTTGGTGGTGTGGTCGAAGAATCCGCCGTCGTCGATCGGGATCGGCTCGGCACCAGCCACGAGCGGCTCGAAGTAGAAGTACTCGATGTCGGGCGCCATGTAGAACGTGAGGCCCGCATCGTGTGCCTTGCGAACGTGACGGCGCAGGATCTGGCGAGGATCGCCTTCGAACGGCGTGCCGTCGAGATGGAAGATGTCGCAGAAGATCCGTGCCTCGGGGGCCGAGCCATCGGCCCACGGCAGCAGTTCGTACGTGTCGGGATCGGGGATCGCGAGGACGTCGGATTCCTGGACCCGACTGAAGCCGTCGATCGAGGAACCGTCGAAGGTCATCCCGTCGTTCAGGGCGTTGTCGAGTTCGGGAGGCGTGATCGCCATGGACTTCAACGTGCCCAGCACGTCGGTGAACCAGAGCCGGATCAGCCGGACCCCACGCTCCTCGACGGATCGGAGGACGTAGTCCCGCTGCTGTTCGTTCATGCTCACGTCCTGGAGTCTCGCGGAAAGGGGGTGGGTGTGTCGCCTCGGGTCGTCGCTCACCCGCAGGGGAGCGCCGTGAACGACGGACGGGGTGAAGCAGTGCGCTTCACCCCGTCCACGGTGTTCGATTCTTCTCTCGATGGAGAAGGGATCAGGCCGAGGTCACTTCGGCATGGCGGAACACACGGTGTCCACCATGAGGCGTGCGACCGTGTACGGGTCCATGTTGCCGTTCGGACGACGATCCTCGAGGTAGCCCTTGCCGTCGATGGCGCACTGCCACGGGATACGGATCGAGGCGCCGCGGTCGGACACGCCGTAGCTGAACTGGTCGAAGCGCTGCGTCTCGTGAGCACCGGTGAGGCGGTCCTCGACCCCTGCGCCGTAGTTCTTGATGTGCAGGTCGGCCTTGGCGCCGATGGCCTTGCAGCCCTCCTCGATGTACTTCATGCCGCCGTCCTCACGCATCTCCTTGGTGGAGAAGTTGGTGTGAGCACCGGCGCCGTTCCAGTCGCCCTTGACCGGCTTTGCGTCGATCGAGATGATGACCCCGTAGTCCTCGGCGATTCGGTGCAGCAACCAGCGGGCCATCCACAGTTCGTCGGACACTTCGAGCAGGCCGACCGGGCCGACCTGGAACTCCCACTGGCCGGGCATGACTTCGGCGTTGATGCCGGAGAGCCGGATGCCGGCGGCGAGACATGCGTCCATGTGCTCTTCCACGATCTGGCGACCGGTGATTGCGTACTCACCGACGCCGCAGTAGTACGGACCCTGCGGTGCCGGGAAACCACCGTCGGGGAACCCGAGCGGACTCATGTCGGTCTTGAGCATCGTGTATTCCTGCTCGATGCCGAACATCGGCTCGTGCTTCTTGTACTTCTTCGCCGTGCGTGCGGCTGCGGCGCGGGTGTTGGTGGGGTGCGGCTTGCCGTCGACGAGCATCACTTCGCACATCACGAGCACGCTGTCGCCGCCACGGATCGGGTCGGGGAACACGCGGGCGGGCTTGAGCACACAGTCGCTCTTGTCGCCGGTGGCCTGGTTGGTCGAGGAACCGTCGAAGCCCCAGACGGGCATGTCCTCGAGTTCGCCGCTGTGGCCATCGTCCAGGATCTTGGTCTTGGAGCGAAGGTTCGGCGTCGGCTCGTTGCCGTCGATCCAGATGTATTCGGCCTTGATTGCCACGGTGCTTGTCCTCTGTCTCTCTTGGTGTGTTGCTTGCGAGCACGCACGACCTTACCGGCCGCCCGATTTTCGATCCTTGAGACTGTCAGTTGCCGGTTGCTCAGCTGTTGCCCGACTGTGAACGGCGTGTGAACTGCCTCGTCACGGCTCCGGGAGCGCTCGTGAGGGGCCGACCCGCACGATCGCCCGACGGGGTGATGTGCTCGGGGCGACGCAGGGCGCGAGCCCCACTACGGTCGGTCCGATGCGCCGCCTCCCCTTCCTCGCTGCCTCGCTCGCCGTGTCGTCGGCGGCTCTCGTGGTCGCAGGAACGGCGCCGGGCGTGGTGGAAGCGGTTCCGAACGGATTCACGGACACAGTGGTGGCCGACGTGGGCGTCCTCACGACCGTGGAAGCGCTCCCCGACGGACGTGTGGTGGTGCTGGAGAAGAACGGGCGACTGCTGCGGGTCGACGACCGCAACGGCTCGTCGGAGGTGACCACGCTCGCGAATTTCTCGGTCTGCTCGAACTCCGAACGCGGTCTGCTGGGGTTCGCGTTGGACCCGGCGTACGTGACGAGCGGCTTCGTCTACGTGTACCGCACGGTCACCTCGGGCGAACCCGGCGGATGCCACAACCGGGTCAGCCGGTTCTTCATGGACGAGAACGGCCTCGACCTGGGCAGCGAACTGTTCCTCGTGGACAAGATCTCGTCCGTGGCCGGCAACCACAATGGCGGCGACATCGAGGTCGGCAACGACGGGTACCTCTACATCGCCGTCGGCGATGCCGGATCCGATCCGAGAGGTGACTCCGGGTCGGCGGGTGGTAACGATGCAGCCCAGGACCGCTCGCTGTTGAACGGCAAGATCCTGCGCGTCGATCGCAGCACCGGCTTCGCTGCGCCGGACAATCCGTTCGTGAACGAGGCCGGTGCCACGGACTGCCGTGTCCGGGGCAACTCGCCCGCCACACCGAGGACGAACTGCAAGGAGATCTTCGCGTACGGACTGCGCAACCCGTACCGGTTCGCGTTCGACCCGAACACGAGCGCCACCCGCTTCTTCGTCAACGACGTCGGGCAGGGTGACCGTGAGGAGGTCGACGAAGCCTTCGCCGGTGCGAACTTCGGCTGGCCGATCCGCGAGGGCCGATGCCCGCGCGGGCAGAACCCGCCGTGCGCCGGGCCGACGCCGGGGCTGACCGACCCGGTCACCGACTACGGCCACGATGCCGGCCTGTTCATCACGGGCGGGGCGTTCGTCCCCGCAGGTGTCTGGCCGGCGCAGTACGACGGCGCGTACCTCGTGTCCGACGGCGCGTTCGGCACGACCTGGTCGTGGACAGGCGGCGTCGACCTCGCGGCGTCGCCGGTGTTCCTCACCGCCTCGGCCCCGACCGACATGGTGTTCGTCACCGGGGCGGGAGCAACCCGCCTGTGGTACGTCCAGCAGAACGGCGAGGTCCACAAGGTCACGCCGCCGGCGGTTCCACAGGCGGCCGACAGTGGCCCGCAGCGCTACGACGCTCTCGCAGCACCCTCGCGTCGCTTCGACACCCGCACGCTCGCGCCCCCTGCGCCCATCGGTGCGGGTCAGACCCGCCTCGTCGACCTCGACGCACCGACCGGTGCGACTGCGGCATTCGTCAACGTCACTCTCGTCCGACCGCAGAGCGACGGGGCGTTCGCCACGGTGTGGGAGCCCGGCACCGATCGACCCACGACGTCGAACGTCAATGCTCCGGCAGGTGCGAACGTCGCCAACGCTTCGATCGTGCCGCTCGACGACGACGGGCGGATGTTGCTGTTCAGCCAGGCGACGAACGACGTGGTCGTCGACGTGTCCGGCTTCTTCTTCGATGCCGATGCCGGAGTGCGACGAGGCCGCTTCGTGACCGCCGGTCCGACACGTGTGGTCGACACCCGTGACGTGCCGGGCAGCGGCAACGCCTATACGCGCGTCTCCGATGGTTCCGGCGAGCGGGTGACCGTTCCGCTGGCAGGTGTGGCGGGCGTTCCCGAGGGTGTCGACGCGAGCTCGGCGGTGTCGGTGATCGTCACGGCAATCAACCGCGACGCTCCCGTGGCCGGGTTCGTCACCGCCTACCCGACGGGTACGACTCGGCCGACTGCGTCGAACGTGAACGTCAATGCCGCTCCCGACGTGCGCGCGAATCTCGTCACGGTTCCCGTCGGGGCCGACGGTTCGATCGTGTTGTACGTCGAGAACATCGACGATGTGGCTGTCGACGTGGTGGGTTCGTTCACGGGCTTCGCGTCGCCGGTCGGGACCGTCGGACGCTTCCATCTGGTTCCACCGCAGCGTGAGGCCGACTCGAGGTCGTCCGTCGGGTTCGGTCGACTGGCTGCTGGCGGATCGGCCACGTTGAATCCTGGTTCGGTGCCCGACACCTCCACGGCGGTCGCGCAGAACCTCACCATCGCCCGCACCGCCGGCCGAGGTTTCGTGACCGCCTTCCCCGCAGCACCACGCCCGAACGTGTCGAACGTGAACTCCAGTGGCCCGAACCAGTCGCGGGCGGCGCTGGCACTCACGGCACTCGGCGCTGGGTCGGAGCAGTTCTTCGCGGGTGATGCCGACACCGACCTGATCGTCGACGTGTTCGGCTGGTTCGAATAGCGCGCTGCGAAGAGCTGCCCGTCGTCCTGGCGGCCGGGGTCAGACGCGTGTGGCGGTGAGCCAGAAGCCGGTGCCGGCGCGTGCGGTCGACCCGGCCCATGTTCCGGGCAACGCGTCGAGGACGTCGAAGGGAGGAAGGTGGATCGGGGTCTGGTCGCCGAGGGTGTTGACCCACACGACGGACCCCCCGGGTGCGAGGAGGCGGTCCATCTCGTCGGGGAAGAGCAGCATGTTGATCATCAGGATCGCGTCGAACGACCCGTCGGGGAAGGGCAGACGGGATGCGTCGGCTCTGACCCGCGGTGCGAGGTCTGGCGCATGTCGCAGCATCTCGGCGGCGACGTCGGTACAGATCAGCGAGCCCACCCGATCGTGCAGGACCCGGGCACCGGCTCCCGTACCCGAGCCGACCTCGAGCCACCGTCCGTCGAGCGGAACCTCGCCCCGATCGAGTGCGTCCTCGACCGGCGCGGCCTTGATCGGGTCGACATGGCTCTCACTCCACGACTCCGCCAGGGAGTCGAAGATCTGCTGCACACGGGTGGCGTCCGCCCGCTCCCACGAGTCGCCGAACGCCTTCGACCGGGTCATGGTTCGCATCGGGTGATCAGGCCCGGCGAACGGCTCGGGCTCGGCAGCGCCGGGGTGATCGGGCAACTGTGTGAGCCGAGGGTCCATCTCCCCAGTCAACATGACCGCGTCGTTGCTCCGCGTCCGACGTTCATGCACGGGTGACGCATCATGCGGCGGTCGTCGTGGGGGCGACGGTCGTGGTCGTGGTCGTCGTGGTGGTCGTCGTCGTGATGTCGAGGCGTTGGGTGAACAGGACGGTGAACGTGGCGGCGTCCGGGAGGAGCCCTTCGACTCGACGCACGATGCTGGTGGCGTTGGGCTCGGTCGCTCCGGCGACCTCGATCACTGCGGCGGTGCCGTCGTACCGGACGTCGATGACCTCGAGTTGGTTCACGGTCGCCCATGCGTCGGCGAACCCGGCGATCTCGTTCACGAGGATCTCGTCGGGCGTGGGGTCGGGTGCGCCCGCCGGGACGTTGCGGCGTTCGACCCACGTGAGCTGGACGGCGAGCGGTACGTCGAGTTGCTCGTCCAGCGCGTCGATCAGAGCGACCACCGAGGGTGCGTCGCCGACTCCGCTGGCGTCCACGCGCACCACACCGCCACCGATCACCAGGTCGTCGACACGTCGCACGCCGTCGAAGTCTCCGTCTTGGAGCCAGGAGTCGACGATGCCTTCGACCTGAGCGAACAGCAGCTCGGCCTCGCTCGGAACGGTGGTGGTCGGGGCGATGGTGGTCGTGGTGGTCGCCTGGGTGATCCGTTCCCACTCGATCGAGATCGGTCGTTCCACGCCGAACGCCGACTGCATCGTCTCGATCAACGCCACCTGGTCCGGCGGGAGGTCGAAGCTGCGGACGCGCACGACGATCTGGCGATCGCCGAAGCTGACGATCGGTGTCTCCGTCGCTGAAACGCTGTCCGCCTCGAGCCAGGCGTTCACGATCGGGATCGCAGCCAACTGCTGGTCGGTCCGCTCGACGGCGGTCCGTGAGGCCTGGTACAGCGGCACGGCGATCGCCGCGACGACCATGGCGACCACGGCGGCCACGAGCGACGTACGCCGGAACGTGCTGCGGAGTCGCTTCGGCGGGACGAAGCCGGTGGCGATGAAGACGATCGAGGCGGCGAAGACGATCGCCGCGAGGTTCGTGGTGTACAGCAGCATGGCGCCGGTCGCAAGGGTGTTGCGGTCGGCCTCGAGGGCGATCCCGACCGCTCCGAGCGGCGGGACGAGCGCCACCGCCACGGCAACACCCGGAAGTGACGACGACACGTCCTTGCGGACGGTGGCGTAGGCACCTGCGGTTCCGGCGCCCAGTGCCACGACGAGGTCGCGGATGTCCGGTGCGGTGCGGCTGAGGACCTCGCGTGGGAGTTCGCCGGTGACGAACAGCGCAGCGAGGACGTAGGAGAGTGCGATCGCGCCGACGGTCGCCCCCAGCCCGGTGGCGACCGACGGGCGCGACTGCGTGAACAGTGCCATCGAGATGCAGGCGGCGGCGGCGAGCACGGGCTGCATCAGCGGCGCGAGCAGCATGGCCCCGATCACGACTGCAGCGGAGTCCGCCGACAGACCCATCACGGCCACCACGACCGACAGCGAGAGCATCGTGAAGAAGCGGAACGCCCAGTGTGCTGGTCGTTTGATCCCGAGTTCGGCGAGGATCCGTTGGCGTTCCTCGGGCTCCAGATGGCGATGCCACCACGTGTGTTCCCGTCGGATCGGCGCAGCGGGATCCGACGGGCGGGCGATCGGCTTGGTCGTGTCGGCGTCGAGTTCTTCGAGCTTGTCCTTCGCGATCTCGATCTTCTCGACCCGCTGTGCCCGCGCGTTCTCGGTGGACTCCGAGGTCCGCTGGTCACTCACCGCCGAGATGTTAGGGCGGCACGCGTCGCGGATGTGGGCAGATGGGGAGCGATGGAACCGGGCGCTTCAGACGGGTGGCGATCAGGATCGCGACGTGGCTGCGAACGTGATCGCAGCGGCGTGGCCGACGTTGAGGGAGTCCACGTCGGGGCGAATCGGGATGCGCACTCGTCGGGTCGTTGCGTGCATGGTGGCGTCGTCCAGGCCCGGGCCCTCGGCACCGACCACGATCGCCAACCTGTGCGGCAGCGCGTCGGGCGGGATCGACCAGAGGTCGACGGCATCGGGTGCCGGGGTCATCGCCCAGGACTCGAAGCCGGCGCGATGGAGCACGTCGAGGTCGCCGGGCCAGTCCGTCGAGCGGGCGACCGGGAGGTGCAGTACCTCACCCATGCTGACGCGCACGGTCCGTCGCGAGTACGCATCGGTGCAGGTGGGGTCGAGCACGAGTGCGTCGATGCCGAGGGCCCGCGCCGCTCGCGAGATCACGCCGACGTTCTCGGCGTCGTTGAGCCCCACGAGCACGGCGACGCGCTGCGCCGACGACGCTGCGATCTCGGCGACGGACGGAACGGGTCGTCGATCGGCCGACGCGACCACGCCGCGGTGCAGGTCGAAGCCGACTGCGTGGGCCATGAGGTCGCGAGTCATCACGTAGAGGGGTGTGGCGCCGTCGAGGAGGCCGGGGACGCGTGCGCTGATGCGTTCGACGCGTGACGGGGTGACCAGCACGGAACGCAACCGATGGCCCGAGTCGACGACGCGATCGATCGACACGTAGCCCTCGGCGATGAAGAAGTCGTCGCCTTCCCGGGTGCGCCGGGCGGCTTGGTCGTCGAGCAGGCAGTAATCATCGAGGCGTGGATCCTGGGGATCGTCGATCTCGATGATCATCGCATGGACGCTACGAGGCAATGGACGTGACGTGGCCGGTGTGTGGATCGATCGACATCCCCCTGGTGACATCCATCCCGGATGGATGTCACCACGCGCTCGATGCGACCGTGCCGCTGACCTGTCGAGCACGACATCGCTACGCTCGCCCGGTGAGGCGACTGTTGTGCATCGGCGACCTCAACGCGGACATCACGGTCGAAGCCGGGTCCGACATCGCTCCAGGTTCGGACACCCAGGGGATCGTCGCACTCGCGGCCGGCGGGTCGGCGGCGAACGTCGCAGCCGGTGCCGCCGAGGCTGGGGCGGTCACACGGTTCGTCGGGGTCGTGGGAGACGACCTGCTCGGTCGGCTGCTCGTCGACGAACTCGCCGGCCACGGCGTCGAGGTGCGCCCGATCGTGCGTCCGGGTGCGGTGAGCCGGGCGATCGCGGCGCTCATCTCGTCGATCGGGGAACGATCGATGGTGTCCGACCTGTCGAGCGCGACGGTGCTGGGCGTCGGCGACGTCGACCCTGGATGGTTCGATGAGGTCGACTGGTTGCACCTCACGGCCTATACGTGGTTCCCGGACGGCGGCGATGACGTCGTGGGCCGTCTGGTGGGTCTGGCAAACGAGCGTGGCATCGGATGGTCGATCGACCCGTCGTCGGCGCAGATGCTGCGGACGAGCCGGTCCGTCCAGGCTGCGCTGGCCGCCTTCGACGGTGCAGCAGTGATCTTCCCGAGTCGCGACGAGGCCGCCGCGTTGACCGGCGCCGACGATCCGGCCGACGCAGCCACGCGACTCCTCGACGTCACCGAGACTGCGGTCGTCACATGCGGAGCGGACGGCGTGGTGGTCGCGCGTCGGGGTCGACCGCTGTTCGCGGCGGCGGCGATCGACGTCGACGTCGTCAACGCCCTCGGAGCGGGCGATGCGTTCGCTGCCGGTTTCAGCACCGCCCGTCTGGCGAGAAGCCCCGACGACGCCTGAGCTTCCTCGGGTCTGATGGCGGCGGCCGCAGCCG
>JBBSOH010000124.1:0-10682 GCA_038259945.1 Acidimicrobiales bacterium | reverse complement strand
TCAGACCCGAACCTCGACATCAGGGGCAGGGGAGACGGAAGGCGCCGTCGAGGGCGAGGGGCAGGATGACGGTGGCGAGGCCGAGTCGACCGGACTCCTCGCAGACCTGATCCGGGTCGTCGACGAACGCATCGAGGTACTCGACGTTGAACACCGGCTTGTCGGCATCGAGGAAGGGTCGCATCACGTCGCATTCGTCGAACTCGTGACACTGCTCGTTGACGGCGAAGTCGAAGTCGTCGACGAGTTCGGGGATCTGTACGAGGTCGTTCTTCAACCCGATCAGGAGACCGCGCTCGTGCGCTTCACGGGCGAGGAACCGGTTGAAGTCGAGTTGGTCGTCGGCGGTGAGGTCGAACCCGGTGTCGGTGTCGAAGCCCGTCACGTTGTCGGCGTCGACGCCGTCGCATCCTTTCGCCACAGCGACGTCCATCCGGGCCGCGAGTCCGTCGCGGACCGAGTCGTGGCGGATGTCGAACCACCGCTCGCCCTCCCAGCCGACGAGCGGCTCGCCGATCGCATCATCGGCGAAACCGTCGGCGTCGTCGCGCCACCGTTCCCACGACCCGGCCGAGAAGTAGCAGATGACCGTGCGGCCGTCGCCGTGCAGCGAGTCGATCGTCCCGACGGGCACGTCGAACAGATCGATGTCGTAGACGTCCGCGTCGTGGGACGTGTCGACGTCACCCTGGAGTTGGAGTTGCCACGTGGAGCCGACGGACACGACCGCATCCGGCGACACGTCGGACCCCGAGCAACCGCCGCTCGACGCCACGACCAGCACGCCGACGACCGCAGCAGCGACAGGTCGGGCACGACGGGTCCGTCGACCGAGGTCAGCCGCCTGCGGCCGGAGCGGCATACTCCGCCGGCTGCACGATCACGATGCCGTTGCCCTCGAACGCCAACTGGAACGCCTCGCCCGAACCCAGTCCGACGAGCGCCTTGGCCTTGACGGTCTTGTTCAGCGAGGTGCGCAGGTCGGCGCTCCACGCCACGACGGCCTGTGGGTCGCCGAACGTCGGCTGGTTCGTGTGGAGCACCACCGGCTGGCCCTTCGTGGTGATGGCGACCCACCCATGGCCGCTCAGGCGGGTGTTGAACAGCCCGCCGGTCAGCACGCCGGCACCCTGGACGCGTTGGATGTCGTAGTCGAGGGTGGGTTCGAAGGCGAGGATGTTGCGGCCGTTCACCGACAGTGCACTGCCGTCCAGGTACAGGATGTGGACCTGATCGGCCTCACTGGCGAAGAACACCTCGCCCTGACCGGTGCAGCGCATCAGCTGCACGCCTTCACCCGTGGCGGCCTTCTTCAGGAACTTGCCCACACCGCCTGCTCCTTCGTGGTCGAAGTCGACCTGGCCCTGGAACGCGACCATCGAACCCTGGCGTGCCAGCACCGGCTCGCCGAGTCGGACCTTGAGCATCTTGGAGTTCTGCAAGACAACGCGATCGTTCGCATCGTTCTCGGAGTACTGGCCGGAGAACAGGTCGGAACGGATCCCGGCGATCCCGTTGCCGCCACCGGCTGCGACCTGCGGTGCGGCCGCGGCGACGAACGGTGCCGCCGGCTCGACGACGGCCGCTGCGCCCGTGTACTCGGTTGCGACGCCGCTCCCTTCGGCGGCCGGCACCCGGGCGACGGTGAGGTCCTCGTCGCGCTGTTCGACCACGACCGACGGAGCCGCCTCGTGGACGGCATGGTCTGCGACCTCGGTGGCATGCTCCGCTGCGGCTGCGACGTCGGCGGCACTCTGAGCGGAACCGGCGTCCCACTGCTGCTCGACCGGCTGTTGCTGCGCTTGCGCCTGCACTGTCGGATGGGTGTGTTCGGTCCACTGGGCGCCGTCCCACCAACGGAGGAGGCTCGGGTCGCCGGCGGGGTCGGGGTACCAATCTGCTGGGTAGGACATGGTGACGACTGTAGACGCACCCGGGTGGGTTACTCTCTGCGTTCGTGCCCGATGCCGGTTCGTATTTCCTGATCGGGCTGATCGCTGCCGTCGTCACGTTCGTGGCCACTCCGGTCGTGAGCGGACTCGCTCGGCGCTTCGGATGGGTGTACCTGCCCAACGCGCGCACGGTCCACACGCAACCGTTGCCCGACGTCGGCGGGCTCGCCATGTTCCTCGGATTCGGTGTGGCGCTGGCGGTGGCCTGGGCGATCGGTGATCTCCAGCCGCTGTTCGCGTCGAACTCGGAGCCGGTCGGGGTGGCGATCGCCGCGGCGATCATCTTCGCCACCGGCTTCCTCGACGACGTCCGGGAGCTGAGCGCACCGGCCAAGGTGTTCGGCACGGTCCTCGCCGGCATCGCCCTGGTCTACTTCGGTGTCGTGATGGATGCGTTCCGGCTGCCCTACTTCGGAGAGTTCATCCTGGCGCCCGACCTCAAGCCGCTGGTCACCGTGCTGTGGTTGCTCGGCATGAGTCAGGCCATCAACCTGATCGACGGTCTCGACGGCCTCGCTGCGGGCGTGGTGGCGAGCGGCGCCTTCGCCTTCTTCCTCTACAGCCAGGAACTGACGGGTCGGGGAATCATCGAGAGCAGCAACGTCGGCCCACTGTTCGCGATCCTCGCCGTCGGTGTGTGCGTCGGGTTCCTGCCTCACAACTTCAACCCGGCGCGGATCATGATGGGTGACGGCGGAGCGTTGCTCCTCGGTCTGCTGCTCGCCGTGTCGACGAGCGTGGTCGGCGGCCGAGCCGACTCCTTCGACACCGAGTTCGTCGGCACCACGTACTTCCTGCTCGCGCCGATCGCGATCCCTCTCCTGATCCTCGGCGTGCCGATCCTCGACACGGCATTCGCGATCGTACGACGCGCCACGAGTCGCTCGTCGCTCGCCACGGCCGACAAGGGGCACCTCCACCACCGCCTGATCAACCTCGGTCACGGGCACCGGCGCAGCGTGCTGATCCTGTGGACGTGGACCGCGTTGCTCTCCGCATTCGTCCTCTATCCGATCCTCACCGACCAGAACCCGAGATACCTGCCGTTCGGCATCGCCGCGCTCGGCATCGTGCTGTACACGATCCTGCACCCGAGTGTGATCGCGCAACGGCGACGCAACGGAACGCCACCCGACGGGATCGAACGGCCCGACCCGAATCAACCGACTCTCTTCGACAGCGCGGCCGGAGCGGCCGGGCCCGACTCCGGGCCCGGATCGACGGCGCTCCATCGCGAAGATTGACGATCGCGCGACCGATTCGGTGAAAGGGTTGCCGCCGATGCACGGCAGCACTAGGTTGTGCATGCATTCACAAGCGCCGGTCGTGTCCGTCAGGATCGCCTCGTGGAACCACAGATCGATGAAGCTTCTCCCGACACCCCCGAGCGCTGATGACGTGCGCGCCAACTCCGAGGAATCGCTCGGCCACGGCATGGACGCCGTGATCATGCTGGCGATCTTCCTCGGTGTCGGTTGGGGCCTCGACAGCCTTTTCGGCACGATCCCCGTGTTCATGATCATCATGACCGTGATCGGCTCCATCGGGCTGTTCGCCCGTTTCTACTACAGCTACGGGCGTCGCATGGATCGCCATGATGCCGACCGCGTCGCGAAGCTCGCCGGTTCTCCGTCGAGGGTCGAGGACGCGGCGTGAGCGTCATGGATCCGATGACCACACGCTTCGAGGGCCCGGCTCCGGAAGTCGGCGTCTCGAACGACATGATCAAGCGCGGCCTGATCGTCGCTCCCGTCCTGATCGGCCTCTGCGCAGTGATCTGGGGCGGCGACGGAGCCTGGTCGTCCGCCTACGGCGTTGCGATCGTGCTCGCCAACTTCGCTCTCGCCGCCGGGCTCATCGCTGCAGCAGCTCGCATCTCGGTCGCCTTGATGATGGGCGCAACGCTCTTCGGGTACCTGATCCGCCTCGGGCTGATCTTCCTCGCAGTCCTGCTCGTGAAGGACGCCGGATGGATTTCACTTCCGGCACTCGGATCGACCATCATCGTGACGCACCTCGGGTTGCTCTTCTGGGAGATGAAGTACGTGGCGATCTCCCTCGCACACCCGGGCCTCAAGCCCACACCGAAATCCTCACTGCGTTCGTAGACCCATTCGTCGTTCGCTCGACGTCTCGCCCTTTCCACCCACCTCTGACTGAAACGGAATCAACGTGCTTGCCGAAAGCCTTGTCTTCCCGCCGATCAACGAATTGCTTCGTTGGCAGGACATCTTCCCCAGCTTCAACAAGATCGCGCTGATCGCCTGTCTGGCATCGCTGCTCGGCATCGGGCTGTTCCTGCTCGCCAGCCGCGCCGACCCGAAGCTCGCGCCGACGGGCCCTCGCAACCTCGCCGAGCAGGCGATCGAATTCGTCGAGGAGGGCATCGTGATGCAGACCCTCGGCAAGGACGGTCTGAAGTGGACACCCTTCCTGCTCAGCCTCTTCATCTTCATCTTCCTCTGCAACATCCCGGGGATCCTGCCGTTCTTCCAGATGCCGGCCACCGCCCGCATCGCCATTCCGCTGACGCTGTCGCTGCTGGTGTGGGTCATCTACATCGGCGTCGGTCTGAAGCATCAGGGTGCGGCCTACTTCGGCCATCTCCTGTGGCCTCCCGGGGTGCCCGTCGCATTGAAGCCGCTGGTGGGTGCGATCGAGTTCATCTCGACGATCATCGTCACGCCGTTCAGCCTCACGGTGCGACTCATGGCGAACATGCTCGCCGGGCACATCCTGCTCGTCACCTTCGCCCTGTTGACCCACTCCCTGGTCACCGCTGAGACGAACCAGTTCCTCTTCATCCCGGCGAGCATCCTGCCGTTCTTCATGCTCGTCTTCCTGACGGCGTTCGAGATCCTCGTCGCCTTCCTTCAGGCCTACATCTTCGCCATCCTGGCGGCGGTGTACATCAGCAACTCGGTCGCCGGCCACGGCGACGAGCACTGATCCCCCTCCACCAACGATCTCTACAGATCTCCCACTCACACAGAAACCACTAGGAGAAGACCCCAATGGAAGCTTTCAGCGCCCTCGTTGCCGCAACTGATGCAGCAGTCGATCCCGCAGACGCGAAGAACACCGCCGCCGCCGCGTCGGCGGGCTACGCCTACGGCCTCGCCGCCATCGGCCCGGGCATCGGTATCGGCTACCTCGTCGGCAAGTCCGTCGAGGCCATGGCCCGCCAGCCCGAAGCAGCCGGCATGGTCCGTACGACCATGTTCCTCGGCATCGCCTTCACCGAAGCCCTCGCCCTCATCGGCTTCGTGGTCTTCATCCTTCTCAAGTTCGCCTGATCCGGCGTGCTCGATCGGGGGTCCTTCGACCACCGGGATCCGAGAGACCATGAGTCCTATTCGAACTGCAATCCACGAATGGAGTTGACGTGCTGACTGCCGTCGTCACAACTGCATCCACGGGACAGCTCCAGGTCAATTTCCTGGCAGCGGAAACGTGCGAACGCACCGACCTCACCGAGGCGGAGATCGAGGAACTCGGTGGTGAGGAAGCTCTCACCATCGGGAGCGAAGGCTGCCCCGAGCTGAACCCGATCGCGCCCGAGGTCAAGGAGATGATCTGGGGCTTCGGCGCCTTCGTCGTCCTCGCCGTCTGCCTGCGCTTCTGGCTCTTCCCGAAGGTTCGGGCAGGAATGCAGGCCCGCTACGACGGGATCCAGAGCGACAAGGAGAGTGCTGAAACTCTCACCGCAGCCGCTCGAGCCGACGTGGCCGAGTACGAGGCCCGCCTCGCCTCGGTGCGCGCCGACGCCCAGGAGAAGGTCGATGCAGCTCGCGCCACTCTCGAAGGCGAGCGGTCCGACAAGGTCGCAGCTGCGAACAAGCGCATCGCCGACAAGCGTGCTGCAGCCACTGCCGAGGTCGATGCGGCCCGCCAAGCAGCAATGGGCGACGTCGAGTCGGCCGTGGGCGACGTGGTCGCCCGAGCGACCGAGATCGCCACCGGCAAGCCGGCGAATCCGTCGACTGTCGGCAACGCCGTCCGCTCGGCGATGGGCGCCAGTGCAGGAGCGACATCATGATCGTCACGCAACTCAACCTCCTTGCCACGGGCGTGCTCCAGGCTGAATCGGTGCCGAACGACGGTGTCGGTTCCACGTCACTCAACCCGTACTTCGCTCCGCTCAAGGAAGTGGTCATCGGTGGTCTCGCCACGCTGATCGTCTTCGCTCTGCTGTGGAAGTTCGCATGGCCGGCGATCGCCAAGGGCATGTCCGACCGGACCGCTCGCATCCAGAAGGATCTCGACGAGTCGGCGGCCGCCCGCAAGCAGGCCGAAACCGATGCTGCCCAGATCCGCACGTCGCTCGGTGACGTCGATGGTGAGCGCACCCGACTCTTCGCCGAAGCCGAGGCTCAGGCTGCGGCACTCCTCGAAGACGGACGCACGCGGCTGAGCCAGGAAGTGGCCGAGATGGAAGCGAAGGCGGAGGCCGACATCGCTGCCGCCGCCGGACGTGGCGCCGACGACCTGCGTGCGGACATCGCACGTTTCTCCAGCCAGGCCATCGAATCGAGCGTCACCTCGTCGCTCGACGATGCCACCCAGCAGGAACTGATCGAAGGCTTCATCGCCCGAGTCGGCGCCGGAAAGGTCGTCACGTCATGAGCGACGCACAGATCCAGGGCTACGCCCGAGCACTGTTCGAGATCGCCCGTGCCGACGGCACGCTCGACGAAGTCGAGGACGAGTTGTTCCGTTTCGCACGCTCGTACGAAGGCTCCGAGCAGTTGCGCAACACGCTCTCCGACGATCAGATCCCGGCCGAGAAGCGCCAGGCCATCATCGAGGATCTCCTCGACGGCAAGGCCACACGCACCACCACACAACTCGTGTCGATGGTCGTGGGCTCCGGCAAGGCCCGTGACCTTCCGGCCATCGTCGACCTCCTCGTGCAACGTGCAAGCAGCGCGAAACAGCTCGACACCGCTGAGGTCCGCACCGCCGTGGCTCTCACCGCTGATCAGGCGGATCGCCTCAAGGCGGCTCTCGAGAACGCCACCGGCAAGCGCCTCAACCTCAAGACCATCGTCGACCCGTCCGTGGTCGGCGGTGTCGTCGCAACCGTCGGTGACGATGTCATCGATGATTCCGTCCGCACCCGAATCGACCAGCTCAAGGCCCGCCTCTAGGGCCGTCAGGAACTGAACATGGCTGAACTCACCATCTCCGCAGCGGACATCGCATCCGCTCTCAAGAAGAACCTCGACGGCTTCGAGCCGTCGGTCGAGGCCCGTACCGTGGGTCGCGTCGCCGAAGTCGGCGACGGCATCGCCCGTGTGTCCGGTCTGCCCGACGCGGCCGTGAACGAACTGCTCCAGTTCGAAGACGGCTCGATGGGCCTCGCACTCAACCTCGACGAGGACGCCATCGGCGCCGTGGTCCTGGGTGACGTCGACAAGATCGAAGAAGGCCAGACCGTCAAGTCGACCGGCAGCATCCTCTCGATGCCCGTCGGTGACGCGATGCTCGGTCGTGTCGTCAACGCGCTCGGCGAGCCGATCGACGGTGCTGGTGAGATCATCGGTGCCATCCAGCGCCGCATGGAGATCCAGGCACCGGGCATCCTCGGCCGCCAGCCGGTGCACGAACCGCTCCAGACCGGCATCAAGTCGATCGACGCGATGACCCCGATCGGTCGCGGCCAGCGCGAACTCGTCATCGGTGACCGCAAGACCGGCAAGACCGCCATCTGCATCGACACGATCCTGAACCAGAAGGGTCTCGGCGTGAAGTGCATCTACGTCGCGATCGGGCAGAAGGGCTCGACCGTCGCGCAGACCGTCGACACCCTCCGCCAGGCCGGCGCAATGGAGTACACCGTCGTGGTCTCGGCCCCGGCCGGTGACTCGGCACCCTTCAAGTACCTTGCGCCGTACGCCGGTTGCGCCATCGGTCAGCACTGGATGGACAACGGCGAGCACGCGTTGATCGTGTACGACGACCTCTCCAAGCAGGCCGATGCCTACCGCCAGATCTCGCTCCTCCTGCGGCGCCCGCCGGGCCGTGAGGCCTACCCCGGCGACGTGTTCTACTTGCACTCGCGTCTCCTCGAGCGTGCGGCGAAGCTGTCCGACGAGAACGGTGCCGGTTCGCTGACCGCCCTGCCGATCATCGAGACCAAGGCCGGTGACGTCTCGGCGTTCATCCCGACCAACGTGATCTCGATCACCGACGGTCAGGTGTTCCTCCAGGACAACCTCTTCAAGTCGGGCGTGCGCCCCGCCGTCGACGTGGGCATCTCGGTGTCACGAGTCGGGTCGGCAGCACAGACCAAGTCGATGAAGGGCGTGGCGGGCACGCTGAAGCTCGACCTCGCCCAGTTCCGCGAGCTCGAGGCATTCGCCACGTTCGGTTCCGAACTCGACGCGATCTCCAAGGCTCAGCTGGAGCGTGGCTACCGCCTCGTCGAACTGCTGAAGCAGCCGCTCAACAGCCCGATGCCGGTCCAGGATCAAGTGGTCTCGCTGTTCGCCGGCACGAAGGGCTACCTCGACGACCTGCCCGTCACCGACGTGGCCCGCTTCGAGTCCGAGCTGCTCGAGTTCATGCACTCGAGCCATGGTGGACTCATGGACGAGCTGAAGACGCAGAAGATCCCCGACGCCCTCGCCGGTGCGGTCGATGCGTTCAAGGCACAGTTCACTCCCACTGGCGGCACTCCGGGCAACCCGGTCGACCCGTCCTCCGTCGATGCCGACGAGATGGGCGACGCCGCTTCCGCCAAGACACTGGCAACGGAGTAATTCTTCATGGCAGGTGGACAAGAACGCATCCTCAGGGGCCGCATCAAGGCGATGCAGTCCACGAAGAAGATCACGCGCGCCATGGAGTTGATCGCGGGTTCGCGCATCGTCAAGGCCCAGCAGCGTGTGCAGGCAGCCGTGCCGTACTCCGAGCTGATCACCGAGGTCGTCAAGGATCTCGCCGCAGCCGGCGCATCCTCCGACGCGCCGATGCTCGCCGGGCGTGCTGACGTCGAGACCACCTGCTACGTGGCGATCACCGCCGACCGCGGACTGTGCGGCGGCTACAACGCTGGTGTGCAGCGGGCGACCGAAGGCGAAGTCAAGGCCGACGTCCTCGCCGGCAAGGGCTACAGGATCGTGCCGGTCGGCAAGAAGGCCGAGGGATACTTCCGTTTCCGTGGCTACGAACTGACCGAGTCCTTCATGGGCTTCAGCGATCAGCCGAGCTACGAGGACGCACGCAGGATCGGCGAGTACGTCGTGGACCTGTTCGTCTCCGGCCAGGTCGACAAGGTCGAGTTGGTGTACACCCGCTTCATCACCGCCGGGAGCCAGGAAGTCGTGCTGCGCCCGCTCGTGCCGCTCAGCGCCACCACGGTCGTCGGCGGCGACGGCAAGGACACCGCCGGTGGCGGTGCCTCCTTCGAGTTCGAACCGGATCCGACCGAGATCCTCGACACGCTGCTGCCGCGCTACGTCGAAGCCCGCATCTATGCCGCACTGCTCAACGCCGCGGCCTCCGAGCACGCCTTCCGCCAACGGGCGATGAAGTCGGCCACCGACAATGCGGAGGATTTGATCAAGAGCCTCAGCATCGTCATGAACCGCGCCCGCCAGGCCTCGATCACCTCGGAGATCATGGAGATCGTCGGCGGAGCAGCGGCCCTCGACGGTGGCGACGACGTCATGTCCTACATCGACATGGGCGACGACTACTTCGGCGATCCGCTGGGTGTGGACACGGCCACCACGCGTTCAGCGTCGCCCGGCGCCCCGCCTGCCGACTCCGGCGGTCCGGCGAGCGCACCCGAGTCGTCTCGCTCCGGCACGACGACCGCCACGCTGGAACGCCCCGACGATCTCAAACTGATCAAGGGCGTGGGCGAGGTGCTCGAAGGGCGGCTGCATGCCATGGGCATCGCCACCTTCGAAGAGATCACCACGTGGGATGCCGCGGACATGGATCGCATCGACGACAGCCTCGGCTTCGAAGGTCGGATCCAGCGCGACGACTGGCAGGGCCAAGCCCGCCGGTTCCACAACGAGAAGTACCCCGACGACCAGATCTGATCGACACAGGAGATCATCGAAATGACCATGACTGAATCCTCAACCGAACTGCAAGACGGCCGGGTCGTCGCCATCGCCGGTCCCGTGATCGACGTCGAGTTCCCGCGCGGCGCACTGCCGGAACTGAACTCGGCGATCGAGTTCACCGTGACCCTCGAAGGCGAGTCGACGAACGTGCTCGCCGAAGTCGCACAGCAGCTCGGGAACGGCCGCGTCCGTGCGATCTGCATGAAGCCCACCGACGGCCTCGTCCGTGGTGCACCGGTGCGCAACACCGGCCACGGCATCCAGGTGCCCGTCGGCGAGAAGGTCCTCGGCAACGTGTGGAACGTGTGGGGCGAAGCCCTGGACACGCAGCCTGAAGGCCTCGACGAGATGGAGCGCTGGGACATCCACCGGTCCGCACCGACCTTCGACTCCCTCGAGCCGTCGGCTCGCATGTTCGAAACGGGCATCAAGGTCGTCGACCTGCTCACCCCGTACGTCGCCGGTGGCAAGATCGGCCTGTTCGGCGGCGCCGGCGTGGGCAAGACCGTGCTCATCACCGAGATGATCAACCGTGTCGCCTCCCAGCACGGTGGCGTGTCCGTGTTCGCCGGAGTCGGCGAGCGCACCCGTGAGGGCACCGACCTCCGCCTGGAGATGATGGAGTCCGGCGTGTACGAGAAGGCCG